>CAYGKB010000124.1:0-5936 GCA_964350425.1 uncultured Chromatiaceae bacterium
AGACCGTGCCTATCACCTCGGCCAGTTGCGCGTCGCTGAACTCATCCCGCAGCGGACCACGCAAATCCATACCGGTAGCGGCAAACAGACAGGTAAAGAGTTTGCCGTCAGATGACAGTCGCGCGCGGGTGCAGGAACCGCAGAAGGGTTCCGTGACGGAATTGATAAAACCGATTTCACCCTGCCCGTCGGCAAACACATAACGGCTGGCTACCTCGCCATGGTAATTGCTGGCCGCCGGCTGCAGCGCCCAGCGCTCGCCGATAAGCTGCAGCAATTCACGGGCCGGCACGGTTTCAGCGGGCTGCCAGTGGTTAATGGTGCCGACATCCATGTATTCGATAAACCGCACAATCACATTACTGCCACGAAAATGTTCCACCATGTCGGCAACCGTATGATCGTTGATGCCGCGTTTCACCACTGTGTTGACTTTGATCGGCGTAAGCCCCGCGCTGTCAGCTTCGCGAATTCCTTCCAGTACTTTATCCACCGTGCCACGACCACCGCTCATTTGCCGGAACACGTCGGCATCAAGCGAGTCCAGGCTGACGGTAACGCGATCCAGTCCTGCTGCTTTCAGCGCGGCGGCATGCTGGGCCAGCAAAATGCCGTTGGTGGTCAATGCAATATCATCGATTTCCCTGATGGCACGCAATTCAGCTATCAGGTCGGGAAGGTTGGCACGCAGCAGCGGTTCGCCGCCAGTGATGCGCAGCTTATGCACGCCCAGCCCGGCAAATATCTTCGCAACCCGCACAATCTCGCAAAACGACAGCCGCTGGTCACTGCTCAGGAATTCGAAATCCTTGTGGTATTTGTCTTCGGGCATGCAATAGGGGCAGCGGAAATTGCAGCGATCCATGACCGATATGCGCAGATCGCGCAATGGCCGGTCGAGTGTATCGCGCAGCTTCGGCCTGCCGCCCGGGAACTGCACCAATGGCGCGCTGTCGGTTTGGTCATTCATGATGATCTGGATGTCTTTCATCGCTGTCGGACTTTGCTCCGCAGCTATGCATTTGACGCTAACATAAGGCATAGGCTTGTCAATGAAATAACTCAACGGCTCCACACCCATGCCAACAGCAGTCACGGACATACCAGCACAGATGCAGGGCATTGCAATTACCGCAGCAGGCGAACCCGACGTTCTGCAGCAGCAGACTTTTGACGTTCCGCATCCCGGCGCCGGTGAAGTGCTGATTAAGGTGGCAGCGGCCGGTGTTAATCGCCCCGATTGCCTGCAGCGTCGCGGGCTGTACCCGCCGCCCCCCGGCGCTTCCGCATTGCCCGGTCTTGAGGTGGCGGGCCTGGTCGCTGCATGCGGCAGCGGCGTCACGACCCTGCAACCGGGCGACCGGGTCTGCGCCCTGCTGGCCGGCGGCGGCTATGCCGAATACTGCACCGCGCCGGCCGGTCAGTGCCTGCCTGCGCCGCCGGGACTCAGTCTGGCAGCGGCCGCTGCACTACCGGAAACGTGCTTCACCGTATGGAGCAATATTGGCGACCGCGCCGGCCTTAAGCCCGGTGAAAAAATGCTGGTCCACGGCGGTGCCAGCGGCATCGGCACCACCGCCATACAAATGGGATGCGCGCTGGGCGCCAAAGTTTTTGCCACCGCCGGCAGCGACGAAAAAGTTGCGCTGTGTGAAAAGCTGGGCGCAACACTTGCCGTCAACTATCGCAGTAAAGATTTTCTTGCCGCGATCAAAAGCGCGACCGACGACTACGGTGTCGATGTAATTCTCGATATCGTCGGCGGCAGCCACCTGGAAAAAAACGTCAAGTTGCTGGCACGCGACGGCAGGCTGGTGGTCATCGGCATTCTGGGGGGCGCCAAGGGCACCCTCAACCTCGGCCTGGTGTTGAGCAAACGGCTGGTTATTACGGGCTCAACCCTGCGCGCCAGACCGGTGCAGGAAAAACAGCAGATCGCAGAGCAACTGGTCGCCAATGTCTGGCCCCACATCGCAAGCGGTGCCATTCAGCCGGTACTGCAACAACGCTTTGCCCTGCATCAGGCTGCTGCAGCTCATCAACTGCTCGAAGCCAACGATGCGGCCGGCAAACTGGTGCTTATCGTCGATGCCGAACTGGCTGACAGCGTCACCGCATGAGTAATCGGTTGCTGTGCGAGGAATTTTCGGCCTGGCAGGAACAGGGCCGCGACATGGTGCTGGCAACGGTAATCGAAACGGCCGGGTCAACCTACAGCAAAGCCGGCCGGCAACTGCTGATTGATGCAGCCGGCCGCTACGCAGGACTGGTCGGCGGCGGCTGCCTTGAGGGTGATTTGATCCTGCGCGCCCGCGAGGTTCTGGACACCAATACTGCCCGGCTGGTCAGCTATGACATGCGCGATGACGCCGATGACCTGTGGGGCATGGGCTCGGGATGTCGGGGGCTGATGACCCTGCTGCTGCAACCCCTGACTGCTGCCAACGACTGGCAGCCCTTTACCGCGCTGGCGGCGGCGATGCGCGGCACCCAACCGGTAGTCGCCGCGCTGGTAGTGACAAGCAATCTCGCCGCGCGGCAGCCCGGGTCGCTGGAACTGCTGGCCGATGACCCGACCGGGCTGCCGCGACTGGGCACCACCGCAACCCCGGCCGGGCAGTTTACGGCTTTGCACTGGCGCATTACGCCGTGGCCGCGACTGCTGATACTTGGCGCCGGACCCGATGCACATCCGCTGGTCAGCATGGCACGCAATTTGGGCTGGGAAGTCTGGGTCGCTGATCACAGGGCGGAACTGCTCGACGCTGCCGGACTCGCCGCGGCCGATCAGCGCATTGCGCTGGAGCGGCGGGAAATAGACGCAAAAATAAACCTTGCCGATTTTGCCGCGGTGTGTGTCATGACCCACAACCTGGAAAACGATCAACAGTATTTGCAGACGCTGAGCACGCGCGAACTGCCCTATGTCGGTGTACTCGGACCGGCTGCCCGGCGCGCCGAACTGCTGGCCAGGCTGGGGCTGGAAAATACCGCGTTTGCGGCGCGCCTGCGTGGCCCCGTCGGTCTGGACATCGGCGCGGATTCACCGCAAACCATTGCGCTGGCGTTGCTTGCCGAGATTCAGGCCACCCTCGCCGCCGGTTGGCAGAACGCCGGAACAAAGCGCCATGACTGATGCGCCGCACCGCATAGATACCGACACAGCCGACCGGCTTATTGCGGCCGCCATGCCGGCTTTCGACAGCCACCGCATTGCGCTGGCCGATGCCAGCGGCCAGATTCTGCGCGAACCGATACGTGCCGAACGCGATCAGCCGCCGTTTGATCGTGCCACCATGGACGGCATTGCCGTCAGTTCGAGCGCGCTTGAGGCGCGGCGGTTCCGACTTGCCGGTACGCAGGCGGCCGGCGCAGCGGCAATGCGCCTGCGCGACCCCGGCGATTGTTTTGAGGTCATGACCGGCGCAGTCATGCCCGCCGGTGCCGACACGGTTATCCCGGTGGAGCGCATCCGGCATGCGGGTGACGACATCGAACTGGAACAGGGATACCAGGCGGAACCGCAGCAGTTTGTGCACCGGCAGGCCAGTGATCACGCCCGCGGTGAATTGCTATTGGAACCCGGGGTGCGCATCGGCAGCCCCGAAATGGCCATACTCACCGCAGCCGGCCAGGCTGACGTGGCCGTCGCGCAATGGCCCGCCGTTGCCATCATCTCAACCGGCGACGAACTGGTGGATGTCGGCGAGCCCATTGCCCCGCACCAGATTCGCTCGTCCAATGACCGCGCCATCGAAACCGCCCTGCGCCTGCGCGGTTGTCAGCGCACCCGCCGCAGTCGCCTGCCGGACGATCCGGGCCAGCTGAAAATCGCAATAGCGGAATTGCATGATGCCAATGATGTGCTGATCCTGAGCGGCGGCGTATCCATGGGCAAGTATGACTACATTCCGCGCATCATGGATGAACTTGGTGTGCAACTGATCTTCCACAAGATCCTGCAGCGCCCCGGCTTGCCGATGTGGTTTGGCATCAGTGCGCGGGGCGTGCCGGTATTTGCCCTGCCCGGGAACCCGGTATCCACGCTGGTGTGTCTGACCCGCTATGTAATTCCGGCGCTGCAGGCAGCGCTCGGCTACGCAGCACCCACGACCAGCCTGCCACTTGCCGCAGACGTGGAATTTCGACCGGACCTGTGCTGGTTTCTGCCGGTGCAACTGCAACACGACCGCAAGGGCACTGTAGCCGTCCCGCGACCGACCAACACGTCCGGCGATTTCATTGGTCTGCGCGGTACGGACGGATTTATTGAATTGCCGCGCGGTCAGGACCGCTATGTTGCGGGCAGCCGCTGGACTTTCCACGCATGGTGACGCACCTGTCAACGTTGCCGGCAGCTGATACTATGCTGAAATAGTTGCCTGATCTTCTGACCCGAACTTGCACCGTGCCCTGCCGGCGCAGCGGACATGAAAAAAATTCCATCCATAAAAACTGCTATGACCGCCTTTCCCTATTCGGTGCAGCCGGGCGCATCACTGCATCAGGCTATTGAGTTCATGCGCACGTACAATATCCGACATTTGCCGGTGGCCGATCATGGCGAACTTATGGGGCTGGTCTCCGATCGCGATATCAAGCTGGTGCTGGGCCCCGATTTTGCGTATCCCGACCCGGACAAACTTACCGTTGGCGACGTGATGCGAACCGATACCTATACCGTTGATCTCGATGAACGCCTTGACAACGTCCTCGCGCACATGGCCGAACATCACATCGGCTCGGCGGTGGTCACCCGCCATGGCAAACTTGCCGGCATGTTTACACAGTCAGATGCATGCCGGGAGTTTGCCGACTATCTGCGCGACCAGTTTCGTAAGTCCGGCGGCGATGACGCCGCCTGAATCCAGTATCGGAGCCTGAATTGAGCCACGACAACGCCACCGAGAGACAATTCCGGCCGCTGCGCATAGCGGTCATGACGGTGTCTGACACCCGCGACGCAAGCAGTGACACATCCGGCGGGTTATTGATTGAAAAGCTTACGGCCGCGGGCCACGAGCTGGCCGACCGGCAGATTCAGCCGGATGACATCTACCGCATTCGCGCCGCATTATCGGCGTGGATAGCCGATCCCGCAGTACAGGTGGTCATCACCACCGGCGGCACCGGAGTCACCGGGCGCGACGGCACACCGGAGGCTGTCATGCCTCTGCTGGACAAAGTTATTGACGGTTTCGGGGAGATGTTCCGCTCATTATCATGGGCCGATATCGGCACCTCGACGCTGCAGTCACGCTGTCTGGCGGGTGTCGCCAATGGCACTTATGTATTTTGTCTACCGGGCTCCACTGGTGCCTGCCGCACCGGCTGGGACGAACTGATTGAAAAGCAGCTGGATTACCGCACCCGGCCCTGTAATCTGGCCGAACTGATGCCGCGACTCAAAGAAAGCTGAACAAGGATGCGCAAGTGAGTAAGAAACACAACCTGCCGCAACTCGAGGTACATATGATTCCGTGCCTGGAGGACAACTACGGTTACCTGGTCCACGACCCGGACAGTGGCTTTACTGCCAGCATTGATACGCCGGAGGTCGAGCCTATATTGCGGGCACTGGATGAAAAAGGCTGGCAGCTGACCCATATTCTCAATACGCACCACCATTATGATCATGCCGGCGGCAACCTCGAGCTCAAGGAAAAAACCGACTGCATTATTGTCGGCGCTAACAAGGATGCCGACCGCATCCCCGGGATTGATATCCAGATGGGCGACGGTGACACCTATCTGTTTGGTAAACATGAAATGACCATCCTGGAGACCCCGGGGCACACCAGCGGGCACGTCACGTATTATTTTGCTGATTCCGGCATTGCCTTCGTCGGCGACACCCTGTTTGCCCTCGGCTGTGGCCGCCTGTTTGAGGGCACACCGGCGCTTATGTGGGAGTCGCGGCAAAAGCTGCTGTCGTT
>CAYGKB010000125.1:0-5879 GCA_964350425.1 uncultured Chromatiaceae bacterium
CGTCGAAGCCGTCCTTGCGGAAGCGGTAAGTGGTGTTAATGGAACCGTCGTCGTTGAGCTCGTAGGACTCGACCGCGTTGTGCGCGCCGGCCTCGCTGGCGAAAAACAGGTCAATGGGAATGCTGCCCACCACGTACCAGTCGCCCATGAAGCGGTTCAGCTCTATCGGCTTGTCGGTGGCACGCAGTGCGTCGGTGCTGCTGCAGGCTGTCATCATAAGAAAAGCCGTCAGTGCCGTGGCTGTAAGGCCGCTACGGCGAAACATTGCAGTCGTTCGGGTCATACCCAAGCTCCTTGTCCAATTCACTTTATACCGCGTTTTAAATCCGGTGTCTGACACCATTATTCGCTGCCGGGACGCAAACCGATGCGGTGCTGTGGTATTACTGCACGGTGTCTTCCGCCCCCGCATTCGCCTCCAGGCACCGCGCGATCACGCTACTGGCGCTGATTGCAGCGGGTGAGGCAGCGTTTTTTCTGCCGTTTCTACTGCCGCGCGTGTTCCGCCCGACGGTGCTGGAAGTGTTTCAGATCAGCAATCTGCAGCTCGGCACGGCGTTCGGCGTGTACGGTGCGGTGGCGATGCTGGCCTATATCGGCGGCGGTCCGCTGGCAGATCGTTTCGGCCCGCGCAACATGCTGGCGATTGCCCTGCTGACCACCGCGGCGGGTGCCGCGGTGCTGATGACGGTGCCGAACCTGCCCACCCTGATCGCGCTGTATGCCTACTGGGGCATCACCACCATTGCGCTGTTCTGGGCGCCGCTCATTAAAGCGACCCGTGACTGGGGCGGCGACGCTGAACAGGGTGTTGCCTTCGGTCTGCTCGACGGCGGCCGCGGTTTAATGGCGGCACTGACAGCATCGCTGATGGTATGGGTGATCGCCACCCTGCTGCCCAGCGACCCGACCACCGCCACGCTGGCGGAACGCAGTGCAGCTCTGCGCGAAGTCATTGTGTTGCTTATGAGTCTGACGGCCGGCATGGCCGTGGTGCTGTGGTTGCTGCTGCCGGGCACGACAGGCAACAACTCAGACCGGCCAGCGCATTTAAACCTGCACGGGCTGGCGCACGTGGCGCGCATGCCGACGGTATGGCTGCAGGCCATTATTATTCTCTGTGCCTACGTTGGCTTTAAAACGGTGGATGACTTCTCACTGTATGCCAACGAAGTCCTCGGCGTGAACCAGGTCGAGGCCGCCCGCCTCGGCACGGTTTCGTTGTGGGTGCGACCGGTGGCGGCGGTAGCCGCCGGCTTTGTCGCCGACCGTTTCGGTGCCGCACGCATGACCGTGCTCAGTTTCACGTTGCTGGTCGCGGGTGGCGCGGTACTCGCATCGGGCGTTATCACCCAGGGCGTGTACCTGTTGTTTTTGCTGACCGTGGTGACCACCAGCCTGGGCATTTATGCGCTGCGCGGTTTGTATTTCGCGATCATGCGCGAGGGTCGCGTGCCGCCGGCTTTCACCGGCAGTGCGGTGGGACTGGTGTCGCTGCTCGGCTACACGCCCGATGTGTTCATGGGGCCGCTGATGGGCTGGCTGCTCGACCGGTCGCCCGGCGCCGCCGGCCATCAGCATGTTTTTATGCTGCTGACCGGCTTTGCGCTGGCCGGTCTGCTAACCGCTGTGCTGTTTCAGCGCATCGCGCAGCGTGCATCCACTGCGGCTGCCCCGGCGAATCATTAATCATGTGGAATCACACCGGCCAGCAACGCCCCGACTTTGCCGATGAACCCGCCGCGGGCCAGGAATCGGTCTGGGATTATCCGCGCCCACCGGCACTGCGTGACTGCAATCAGCTGGTGGAAGTCAGAGCCGGCGACACGGTTATAGCCAGCACGCGCAACGCCAAAAAAGTCTGCGAAACCGCCAGTCCGCCCACCTACTACATTCCGCCCGCCGACATTGAGCTGGCGCAGCTGGTCGCCACAGCGGGCAGTTCCTTTTGCGAATGGAAAGGCGCGGCCAGTTACTGGGCACTGCGCAACGACCCCGGCGCAGCCGTTGGCTGGAGTTATTCCAGGCCCACCCCGGCTTTTGCCGAGGTCAAAGACTGGCTGTGTTTTTATCCCGGCCGCATTGCCTGCTTTGTTGACGGCGAGCGGGTGCGGCCGCAGGAAGGCGGGTTTTACGGCGGCTGGGTGACCGACAACATCGTCGGGCCATGGAAAGGCTCGCCCGGCAGCGGCGGATGGTAACCGGCAACCGCCGGCTGGTGACGGTTTAAGCCGGCTCCAGGTAAAGCACCGAAAACCAGCCGCGACTGTCCTGCCAGCAGGATCTGGGCTTTAAACCAGCCTGCTCGCCGAGCGCGGCGAACTCATCCGGGTGGTATTTATAAGAGTTCTCGGTGTGCACCAGTTCGCCGGCAGCAAACTCAATCGGTTCGCCCGCGAGTTCCGCGGTGTGGCTCGCGGTGCAGCGCAGGTGCATTTCGATACGCCCGGCCTGCTGGTTATAAAGCGCATGATGCTCAAAGTGATCGGTGTCGAGATCGCCGTCCAGTTCATCATTCAGGTGATCAAGCACGTTCAGGTTAAACGCTGCCGTTACGTCATGCGCATCGTTGTAGGCTGCATGCAGCACCTGCGGATCTTTTTTCGCATCCACACCGATAAGCAAGCCGCCGTCGCCATCCATTAACGCGCGCATGCGCTGCATGAATGCCACGGCATCGGCCGGTTCAAAATTACCCACCGACGAACCGGGATAGAAAAACACCCGTTTGCCGGTCGGCAAACTGTCACTCAGCGCCAAACCGGTGGTGTGATCACACACCTGCGGGCGAATGGCCAGCTGCGGATGCTGCTCGCCAAGCGCTGCTGCGCTGTGCTCGAGATGCTCGGCGGAGATGTCCATCGGCACGTACAGCTCCGGCGCCAGCTCCGGCAGCAGCCAGGCAATTTTCTCGCATGAACCGGCACCCGGCTCGATCACGGTACTGCCGGGGCCGATGGCGGCACACATGTCGCCGGCGTGAGCGGCAAAAATCTGCTTTTCCACGCGCGGCACATAGTATTCATCCAGCTCGGTGATGGCGTCGAACAGCTCCGAGCCTTTTTTGTCGTAGAAAAACTTCGGCGCAATGCGCTTGGGACTGGACCGCAGGCCAGCCAGTACCTCAGCGGCAATGGCGTTGTCCCCGGCTACGTCAGCAACAACAGCAGACTGGTTTGCAGTGCTCATAAAAACGGTTTCGAAAAAATTTAGTGTTTAGATGCGACAGAATCGGATGCGAGTCGAATGCCCGTGCATTGCCAGCGATCGCGTGGATAGAAAAAGTTGCGGTAAGTGGCGCGCACATGAAAGGCGCGGCTCATGGCTGAGCCGCCGCGCAATACCATTTGCCCGCTCATAAACTTGCCGTTGTATTCGCCGATGGCGCCGTCCGGGGCCCGAAAGCCCGGGTACGGCAAATAGGCGCTCTGCGTCCATTCCCAGCAATCGCCGAACAGTTGCAGCGGCGTCTCACTAGCAACGGCTGCGTCTGCCTGCGCGGCCTGAGGATGCAAACTATTGGTATCAACAAAATTGCCGGCTACAGGCTGCGCCGCCGCCACGCTTTCCCACTCGGCTTCAGTGGGTAAGCGGGCTCCGGCCCAGGCAGCGTAGGCCTGCGCCTCAAAGTAGCTGACATGACTGACCGGTGCGGCCGGGTCCAGCGGCTGCAAACCGTTCAGTGTGTATTCCAGCCACTGGCCGTCTATGCGGCCCCAGTAGAGCGGTTGCGTCCAGTTGTGCTGACGCACTTCGGCCCAGCCGTCCGACAACCAGTGTTGCGGTTCGCGATAACCGCCCGCTGCGATGAATTCCAGGTATTCCGCGTTGGTGACCAGCCGGTTCGCCAGCCGGAACGGCGGCAACAACGCTTTATGCCGCGGCCTTTCGTTATCAAAGGCAAAGTTATCGAAGGCCAAGCCGCTGCCGGCAGCGCCGAGTTCAACTTCGCCACCGGCATACTCTATATAAGTCAGCGGCAGCGCCTCGGCCGCAACCGGCAATTCGTCCTGCGGCCGGTAGGCCGGAAACAGCGGGTTCTGAAACAGGTTGTACTTGATATCGGTGAGCAGCAGTTCCTGATGCTGCGCTTCGTGATGCAGACCGAGTTCAACCCGGGCGGCAATTTCGGCGCTGCCGAGGTGATCTGTTTCGGCCAGCAATTCCAGCACCGCCGCATCAACCTGTTGCCGGTAGTCCAGCACTTCATCCAGGGTCGGCCGCGACAGCAGACTGCGTTGCGGGCGCGGGAACTGCTCACCGATACCGTTGTAATAAGAGTTAAACAGCACGTTGTAGCGCGGGTCCACCGGCAGGTAGCCGGCCGCGTAGGGCTCCAGCACGAAGGCTTCGAAAAACCAGCTGGTGTGAGCCAGGTGCCACTTGGCAGGACTGGTGTCGGCCATGGCCTGCAGATTGCAGTCCTCCGCTGACAATCCGGCTACCAGGGCTGTCGATTGCGCACGCAAATCGGCAAAGCGGCCCGCGAGGGACGCGTCGGGTGCAGCGGCGTCAAGTGTTTTTGCCAGCGACATCCTTAATCACCATACGCGACCCGGGCCGATAATTCGACCACGCCCTTATGACGGGCAAGTTGCATCACCGCGCCGGCGGCGGACAATTGCCGCGCGCCGAAGCACGCTTTTTTCAGCTTTGGCGCCCAGTAAGCCGCCAGTTGTAAGGCCGCGGAACCGGTGGCGGCGTCTTCGGGCTGGCCGTATTGCGGCGCGAAGTAACGGAATACGACGGCATCATTGTCGGCGGCAGTGGCAATCACCGCGCGGCGGGTGGCCGAAGTCAGCGCAGCAAAATCAGGTGTTAGTCGGCGCACGTCATCGGCCGATGCAAATTCCAGCACCAGGTAGTCATCGTCCTCGCCAACCTCGGCGGCTGCGACGGGCACGCTGCGAAAAACTGCTGCGGCAAAATCGGGCACCGCGCAGGTTGTGACAGCGGGCGTCGGAAAACTCAGGGTGATGTCGGCAGCGGCGGTGTCGGCCTTGCGCGCCCGCCAGGCATACCGGCGACTATGGAATGCGAGCTCGCCGGCAGTCGGCTCAAGCTCAGTCAGTACTGCAAACGCGGCCGCCAGGGCGCCGTGACCACAGAGCTGAATCGGTGTGCCGTCGGCCTGATAGCTTTCGGCCCGATAGTCGCCGTTTGTTCCGCTGACCAGCACCAGCACATCGCCGCCGGAGTCTTTTTGCAACGCGAATTCGTCCAGTCCGGTCGCGGGCGCGTCCACCCTTTCAACCTGCGCCCGGCCACCTTCGGCATCAGCGCCGTGCATGCAGCGAACCAACATCCTGTCAGTTCAGCAGCGGTTTAAAACGCGTAGGACGCGGAGACTCTGGCAGCGAGCTGATTGCGGCTTTCGTAAGTGATGTCGGTCAGCGACAGCACAGTCGAACCCGGGTTCATGCCATCACCCCGGACCGGGTTGTAGATGCCGGCGGAAGGTACAGCCAGCGCCAGATTGACATCAAAAGCCGCACGCAGTTGCGGCGTGACATTCCAGCCCAGACCCGCATGCAGGTCGAGACCGACGTTCATGTCATCGGCTTTTTGCTGCACGCTGCGGATGTCTTCCATGGGATTGCCAAAATTAAAACGCTCCATGGAATCCAGCTCGGCATCATTGAAATACAGCCGCACGGTCGCGCCGACGGAGGCGTCAAAGCGGCCGTTCTCACCGAAAGGATTAATCAGCGTGGCGCCAAGACCGATATCAATCATGTCCTGCTGCAGCGACTGATAACGGTGGTTCAGATATGTGCCAGCCGGAAAGCTTGGTTCGAAGGTTTCCAGCGATTCAACGTCCACGTCCCAGCCGGTGTAGCCCACTGACAGTGACTGCCGCACAAAGGCATCGCCCGGCA
>CAYGKB010000126.1:0-5869 GCA_964350425.1 uncultured Chromatiaceae bacterium
CGCTGACCTGGGTCATCGAAGTGCCGATGATGCTTGCGGCACGCGGCGTTATCGAGCTGCACCTGCCCGCGTGGCTGGAGGCGATGGCGGCTTTTGGCCCGTTTCTGGCAGCGGTGATTGTGCTCGGGCTCGGCAGCAGCGGCACTCGTGACTTGCTGGCCAGTCTGCTGCGCTGGCGGGTTGCACCTTTGTGGTGGCTGGTGACACTGTTATCGCCGGCCGTGGTAATGCTGGCGGCGCTGGCAGTAACCGGTGAATTGTCGCGCCTGTTCAGCGGCGAACTGCTTGCTGCTATCGGCAATGAGGGTCGCTGGTTCGAGATAATCGTGCTGGGCGGCTTGTTGCGCGGCTTGGGCGAGGAACCGGGCTGGCGCGGGCTGGCGCTGCCGCTGCTGCGGGAGCGTTTCAGTCCCCTGCTCGCAACAGTGTGCCTGTGGCCGGTGTGGACGTTCTGGCATTTGCCATCGTTTCTGATGCGCCCTGAATTTGCCCTGGGTGCCTGGATCGGTTTTTCGCTGGGACTGCTTGCCGCCGCGGCATTGTTGACGCTTATTTACGATCGCACCCGCAGCGTATTGCTGGTCGCCGTATGGCATGCACTGATAAACATTGCGCGCACCATTGCCGGGCAGGCCTCAACAGAAGCCTTTTTTGCATTTGCACAAGTCATGCTGCTGATCGGAGCGGCTATCATGCTCTACTGGATATTTGCCGGACGCGGGACGGAAAGGCCGAGGCATGAAGTGGTTTAAACGCGGATTAATTGGGGCAGCGGCAATACTTGCCGTTGTCGGTGCGGTTTCACTGTGGCCAAAAAATGAAGCGGCCGTGAATGTTTTCTTTGCAACCGACTGGCAGAGCACGCCCTACGGTGTGGTTGGCTTCCCCACCTTCAACGCCATGCGTGCGGCTGATTTTGCTGATGGCGGCGCGGCTGCCGTCAAGCAGACCACCGGGGGCACGCTGGTTCTGCCGGACGCGGCATCCGCGCAGAATAAAGTGCCTGCCATGGTTATCCTGCATGGCTCGGGCGGTGACTGGAGCGGACGCAGTGTCAACCTGGCGATGTATCTGGCCCGGCGCGGCATAGCCGGTCTTGCGGTGGATACGTTTGCGGCCCGCAACCTGCGTTCCACCGACGACTACATAGAAAGGCTTAACAAGGCGCCGATTTATTCGCAGATGGCGGATGCACTGAGTGCGCTGCAGGCCCTGCAAAGCCACCCGTACATTGATACCGACCGGATTGGCGTGACCGGTTTCTCGCTGGGTGCCGGCTCGACGCTGTACATGATGTTCGAGCCGGTTATCGAGAATGTGCTGGGCGAGAACGGGCCACGGTTTTCCGCCTATGCAATGTTCTATGGCGGTTGCATGGTGGAATTTGACGATTTTCGCGTGGAAGGCAGCCCGCTGCTGATCATGATGGGCGAAGCGGATGAATCAATGTCGGTGCCGGCGTGCGAAAGTCTGCAGAAGCGCCTTACGAAAATGGGTGTGGATGTCGATCTCAAGGTCTATCCCGGCGCCGGTCATGCCTGGGACAGCCCCAGCCCGCAGGAATTTCAGGCAGGTGCCTGGTCGACCCGCGACTGCAGGATGCGCTGGACCAAAAAGCACAAGATAATAGAAACCACCAGCGGCTATTCCATGGACAACGCCTTTGGCGCCTTTATGGCGCTTGCCCAGTGCGCAACCCAGGATGGCTACACCATGGGGTACAACGAGAACGCGTACAATGCGTCGCAAACCGACCTGCTGGCTTTCCTGAATCGTGTCTGGAAGCGCGATTCAGCCGGCGGCGAATAATTATCACGGAGTTTGGAATGAATCAGGAAGCAGAAGCACAGTCACCGGAATTCAACACGGCTGAACTGTATCTGGAAGAAACCTTTACCGATCGTAAGGTCGGCACCATCCGCCGGCTGACGCCGGTGGACGCAGACGGCAACCCGGACCCGAACCGGCCGCCCGTCTACTCAGGAATGGCACAGGTGATGACTGCTGCGGGGCCAATGCCGCTCAATTTTGATATTCCGGGTGACACGCTCGAAGAGGCCTGCAAACAGTTTGCCGGCTGCGCGCAGCAGGCCGTCGAAGAAATGGCCCAGCGACTCGAAGAAATGCGCCGCGACCAGGCTTCACAGATCGTTGTGCCGGGGCAAAGCAATCAGGGTGGTTCCGGCATCATTGGTGCCTGACGCTGGCCGGCGCAAGCCGCACACCAGGAACAACAGGGGAGCAGGGTATGGCCGATCTCAAACCAAGCATTCTCGATACCATTGGCAATACGCCGATCGTGCGCATCAACCGGCTGGCGCCGGCCAACGTCAATCTGTTCGCCAAGGTTGAGTCGTTTAATCCGCTGAGTTCGGTTAAGGACCGCCTGGCACTCGGCGTTATCGAAGCCGCCGAAGCCAGCGGTGAACTCAAGCCGGGGCAAACGGTAGTGGAGGCCACCAGCGGCAATACCGGGATCGGCCTCGCAATGGTCTGCGCGGCCAAGGGCTATCCCTTTGTCTGCGTGATGGCGGAAAGCTTCAGCGTTGAGCGGCGGCGCATCATGCGCTTTCTTGGCGCCAAAGTGGTGTTGACCCCTGCGGCGCAGAAAGGCAGTGGCATGATTAACAAAGCCAAGGAACTGGCGGCGGAGCATGGCTGGTTTCTGACCCGACAGTTTGAAAATGAAGCCAATGCGGACATGCACAGTCGCACCACCGCGGCAGAGATTCTTGAAGCCTTCGCGGGCGAGCGGCTGGACTACTGGGTCACCGGCTACGGCACCGGCGGCACCCTCAAGGGTGTCGGCAGGGTGCTGCGGAAAGAGCGGCCGGAAACCAAAATCATTCTCTGCGAACCTGACAACGCGCAACTTGTTGCCAGTGGCGTGGGGCAGGAGCGGTTTGCCGACGGCTCACCTGCGGCCAGTCACCCGAGTTTCAGTCCGCACCCGATGCAGGGCTGGACGCCGGATTTCATTCCGCAGCTGACGGAAGACGCACTGGGCCTGGAGCTTGCCAACAAGGTACTGCCGATCAACGGCAAGGATGCATTGGCGGCGTCAATGAACCTGGCGCGCCAGGAAGGCATTTTTGCCGGCATCTCCAGTGGCGCCACGCTGGCCGGGGCACTGCAGATATGCGCCGCGGCCGAACCCGGCAGCAATGTACTCTGCATGCTGCCCGATACCGGTGAGCGCTACATGTCTACGCCCCTGTTTGCAGACATTCCGACTGACATGAACGACGCGGAACTGGAAATTTCCCGCTCCACGCCCAATTATCGTTTCGACTGAGCGGCTGAACCGTCCCGGCTTAATGCCGGCAACAAAGCCGGCTGTGGCTGCCTGCACCGTGCAGGCTGATCCGGCGCGCAGCGGCCGCGATGCTACAATTGGCAACGTTTCGCGGGGGGCTATTTGTTGCTCGAGCTGGGGTTAAAAGTATTTGTCAGCTACCTGGTGGGCTCGGTGAACGGCGCACTGCTGGTAGGCCGCCTGTATGGTGGCGTGGATATCCGTAAAGTCGGCAGCGGCAACGCCGGCGGCACCAATGCGCTGCGCACTCAGGGCAAAACCTTCGCCCTGCTGGTGATGATCATTGATATCGGCAAGGGCGTTTTACCCGTGCTGTTGCTGCCGGCCCTGGCGTTTGGCGGGGTCGCGCCGGATCCGGCGGTTACCCGCGAATGGCTGACTTATGCCTGCGCGGCTGCGGTGATCTTCGGTCACTGCTATCCGGTCTGGTTTGAATTTGCCGGCGGCAAAGGTGCGGCCACGGTGCTCGGTGTGCTGGCTGTGATTGCGCCGCTGGCGCTGGTACCGGCCATGCTGACCTGGTTCGCGACCTTGTTGCTGGTCGGCTATGTCGGCCTTGCCACGGTGCTGGCTGCCGCCGCGGTGCCGGTCTGGGTCGCACTGACGGCCGGCGCGGCTGCCGGCAACCTGCTTATTTTTTCTGCCCTGGTTGCGGTATTCATCGCCTTTACGCATCGCTCCAATCTGCGCGCGTTACTGGCCGGCGGCAAGTCGCCGGATATCCGCTTCAGCCTGTTAAACCGCTCCGGCTGACGTGCAGGCCACCCAGCAAAACCTGTTGCGTCTGCTGGCGGACGCGGAATTGCATTCGGGCACGAAACTGGCGGCTGAACTGGGCCTGACCCGCGCTGCGGTGTGGAAAACCATGCAGCAGCTCGAAGCGCTCGGCGTTGAAGTGCAGGCCGTTAAAGGCAAGGGCTATCGCCTGGCGCAACCCGCCGAACTGCTCGATGAACAAGCGATCCGCAGCGCAATGCCGCCGGCTGCAAGCCAGCGAGTGGCGCAGCTGGAAGTGCTATGGCAGACCGAGTCAACCAGTGATCACCTGCTCGCTGCCGATGCGGTCCCGCCCGGCCAGTGCCGTGTCTGCGTGGCTGAGTTTCAGACCGGCGGTCGCGGGCGGCGCGGCCGCCCCTGGTTTGCCGCGGCCGGTTCCGGGATCTGTCTGTCTTTGTCCTGGAGTTTCAATACCAGTCCGCAACCCCTGTCCTGTCTGGGGCTTGCCGCCGGCGTAGGCGTGCTGCGGGCAGTGCATGCGGCGGGCGCGGCCGAAGCACAGCTCAAATGGCCGAACGACGTGATGCTGAATGACGCCAAACTGGCCGGCATTTTGCTTGATGTCCAGGGCGAGGCCGGCGGGCCGATGCGTGTGGTGGTGGGCGTTGGCCTGAATTATCGCCTGCCCGGGGCCGCGGTGCGGCAGGTTGTTGCGGCCGGTGGCGTGCGTCCCGCCAGCCTGCTTGATGCCGCCACCGTGAACCTGTCGCGCAATGCCATGGTGGCGAAACTGATAGCGGAACTGCAGCAGGTGATGCTTGATTTTGCAGCGCGCGGTTTCAGCTACTTCGCCGACGACTGGCGCGCGGCTGACTATTTGCGTGGCAAACGGGTTAGGGTATTGACCGATGCCGGTGAGACAGCTGGCCGCGTCAGAGGTATCGCCGCGGATGGCCGGCTGCAGGTGGAAACCGGTGCCGGTATTGAACACCTCGCAAACGGCGATGTCAGTATTCGCAGCGCCGCAAAATAGACCTACGTAACAACCGACCATGAAACTGCTGCTGGACATCGGCAATACACGTATCAAATGGGGCTACCTCGCTGAGGGGTTGCTGCTGCATCCCGGTGAATGGGTGCATCGTGGTCAGAGCAACGCGGCGATTCGCGAGCTGGTTGCGCAACTGCCCGAGCCACCCGAACAGGCTGCGGCTGTAAACGTGGCCGGTGCGGAGCTGGAAGAATGCATTGCAGCGGGCCTGCGGGATTGGTGCGGCGTCGAGTTGCAATGTCTGCGCAGCGAACCGGTCTGGGGCGAAGTGCGCAACGGCTACGCAGATCACACCCAGCTCGGCGCTGACCGCTGGGCCGCGATTGTCGGCGCCTATGCGCTATATCAGGCAGATCTGTGCGTGGTGGACGCGGGCACCGCGGTCACCATCGACTGGGTGCATGCCGACGGGCAGCACGCGGGCGGTTTCATTTTGGCGGGGCGGCAACTGGCGCAGGCAGCCCTGCGCGGCGAAACAGCCGACATTGACGCGTTCGCGCAGCGGCAGGCCAGCGCAGCGGCCGGGCCGGAGCCCGGTCACAGCACCCGGGAGGCTGTCGAGCGCGGGGCGGATTTTGGTCTGTGTGCGGCAGTGGATCGTGCGGTGCAGCAGGCGCAGCCGGTTGCCGGGCTGGCGAGTGAGCCGTTGCTGGTAATCACCGGCGGTGATGCCGGGCATTTGCTGCCGGGCCTCAGCAGCCAGACGCAACTGCGGCCGCAGCTTGTGCTGGAAGGCGTGGCCTGCCTGGCGGGTTGGCGCTGATGCGCAATGTGCTGCTGTCACT
>CAYGKB010000127.1:0-5840 GCA_964350425.1 uncultured Chromatiaceae bacterium
TTGCCGAGATGTTCACCTACCTGAAAAACAACGTGCCGGACATCGACAAGATCGTGCTGAGCGTGCACTGCCACGACGATCTCGGCATGGCGGTTGCGAATAGCCTGGCGGCCGTAAATGCGGGCGCCAGACAGGTGGAATGCACCATTAACGGTATCGGCGAACGCGCCGGCAACTGTTCGCTCGAGGAAGTCGTGATGGCACTGCGCACGCGCGAGAATTTCTTCGGCATCGGCACGGGCATAGACACCACCCGCCTTTACCCCACCAGCCGCCTGGTTGCCAGCATCACCGGCATGCATGTGCCACGCAATAAGGCGGTGGTCGGTGAGAATGCATTTGCCCATGAGGCCGGCATTCATCAGCACGGCATGCTCAAGGATGCGTCCACCTACGAAATCATGAAACCCGAGGATGTCGGCCTGAGTCGCTCAAACCTGGTGCTGGGCAAGCACAGCGGCCGGCATGCCTTTCGGGAACGGGTGGAGCAGCTCGGCTTTAGCCTGAGTGACGCAGAACTGGAACGTGCGTTCAATGACTTCAAGCACCTGGCCGACCGCAAGAAGGAACTTTTTGATGGCGACATTGAAGCCATCATTATGAATGCCGGCGATACCACACCGGGGCCATGGACAATGGACGAACTGCAGATTTCCGCGGGTTCTGCCAGTATAGCCAGCGCCGCGGTCAGGCTTAGTCATGCTGATGGTCGAGTCATCAATGAGGCTGCCGTCGGTGACGGCCCGGTAGAAGCCGCATTCAAGGCCATCGAGCGTTGCGTGGGCTTTGATGTGCAGCTGCGTAATTTTGAGGTGCGCAGCGTAACCATGGGCGAGGATGCTCAGGGCGAGGTTACGGTTACGGTGGAATATAATGGCCACAGCTACCGCGGCAATGGCGTCAGCACCGATATTGTTGAAGCCGGCGCACTCGCCTACCTGGAAGTCATCAACCGCATCGCGCGCCGGCGTGAAGCAGGCACGGACACGAGCGCGCTGCCCGACGACAAGGGTGCCGCGGTCATTTGACGGCTTATTTTTGACAACCGGCAGGAAATAACGAGGACAACTCATGCCAATCAATAAATGCGATTGGATCTGGCAAAACGGCGAACTGCTACCCTGGAACGAAGCCCGGGTGCACGTGCTGACCCATGCCTTGCATTACGGCTCATCGGTATTTGAGGGCATCCGCGTCTACAACACGCCGGATGGCCTGAAGGTGTTCCGGCTGGGCGCGCATACGGCGCGCATGTTTGATTCAGCCAAAATTCACCGTATTCCGATGCCGTACACAGCAGCGCAGATCAATGCGGCATGCAGTCAGGTCGTGCTGCGCAACAACCTCGTCAATGGTGCCTATATCCGGCCGATCGCGTTTCGTGGCTATGGCGAGATTGGTCTTGCGCCCGCGCCAGACCATCCCACCGAGGTAGTGGTCGCTGCGTGGGAATGGGGTGCCTACCTGGGTAGCGAGGCGCTGGAAAAAGGCGTCGACGCGGGCATTTCTTCATGGCAACGAGTGGCGCCCAATACCCTCCCGGCGCTGGCCAAGGCTGGCGGCAACTACCTGTCGAGTACGCTTATCAGTCTTGAGGCCAAGGCAAACGGTTTCCACGAAGGCATCGCCCTTTCCACCGACGGCAATGTCAGTGAAGGCGCCGGCGAGAACCTGTTCGTTATCAAGAAAGACAAAATCTACACGCCGCCTGCGGCCGCTTCCTGTCTGACCGGGATTACGCGCGACACTATCATCACGCTGGCCGGTGAGGCCGGCTATACGGTCGTGGAGCAGAACATACCCCGGGAAATGCTGTATATCGCTGATGAAATGTTTATGACCGGCACCGCGGCAGAAGTCACGCCGGTGCGCTCAGTAGATCGCATTGAAATCGGCACCGGCAAGCGCGGCGCGATCACGGCTGATCTGCAGGCGCGCTTCTTCGGGCTATTCGATGGCAGCACAGAAGATAAATGGGGCTGGCTGGAACCGCTAGTCGAAACCGACGACCTGAACCAGCAAACCGCCGGCTAAATAACAAATCATGCCGCCGCATGGGCGGCCAAGCACTGGGCAACGGAGAACACTCGAAATGGGTGGTAAATCGCTTTTTGAAAAAGTCTGGGATGAGCATGTGGTCGTGCCGGAAACCGCGGATACGCCTGCAGTCTTTTATATAGACCTGCATATCATCCATGAAGTTACCACGCCGCAGGCATTTAATATGTTGCGCGAGACCGGCATGAAAGTGCGCAAGCCGGATCAGGTACTGGCCACCATGGACCATTCCACTCCAACGGTGCCCATTGAGAACCTCGAGGAAAGCCTCGACGCGGTATCGGATCCCGAACCGGCCAACCAGATTCGCGCCATGGTAAAAAACTGTGCTGATTTCGGCATCGAACTGCACGGCTTCGGCAGCGAGCATCGCGGCATTGTGCATGTCATCGGCCCGGAGATCGGCGCTACCCAGCCGGGCAAAACCATCGTCTGCGGCGACAGCCACTCCTCTACCCATGGCGCTTTCGGCGCCATGGGCTTCGGTATCGGCGCGACCATGGTCGGCCATGTGCTCGCCACCCAGTGCCTGCTGATGCGCAAACCCAAATCCATGGCCGTGAACGTGACGGGCAAGCTGAAACCGGGCGTCGGTGCCAAGGACATCATCCTTGCGCTGATCGGCAAAATCGGTGTCGATGGCGGCACCGGGCATGTTATTGAGTACCGCGGCGACACCATCAGCGGACTCAACATGGAAGAACGCATGACCATTTGCAACATGACCATCGAAGCAGGCGCGCGCGCCGGCATGATTGCTCCTGACGCGACTACCATCGAGTACCTGCGCGGGCGCGAAAAAGTACCGCAGGGTGATGCATGGGATGCCGCGGTCGAGCGCTGGATGGCGCTGACATCCGATCCTGACGCCAGCTTTGATAAAGAAGTGACCCTGGATGTCGCCGAACTGGAGCCGCAGGTTACCTATGGCACGAACCCTGCCATGGTAGTGCCGATTTCCCGCCCGGTGCCCAACCCCGGCGACAACCAGAGCTACCGGAAATCAATTGACTACATGCAGGTTGCGGCTGACAAGCCGATGCTTGGCACCAAGGTAGATGTGGTTTTCGTCGGTAGTTGCACCAACTCGCGCATGACCGACCTGCGCAATGTGGCGAAAATCCTCGACGGCCGCAAGGTTGCCGACAACGTGCGCATGCTGATCGTGCCCGGTTCCGAATCAGTTAAAAAACAGGCTGAACAGGAAGGACTGGACAAGATATTTACCACGGCGGGCGCCGAATGGCGCGAAGCCGGTTGTTCGATGTGCCTGGGCATGAACAGCGACAAACTGGGCAAGGGACAGCTGTGCGTGAGCACCAGCAACCGCAATTTCGAAGGTCGTCAGGGCCCGGGTGGTCGCACTGTGCTGGCCAGCCCCGAGACGGCCGCCGCATCAGCCGTGGCCGGCGTGATAGCCGATCCGCGTGAAGTGATTTAGGAACGAAACCATGGAAAAGATTCGCCAACTCACGTCGCAGACCATTTTACTGCCCATTGATGATGTCGATACCGACCAGATTGTGCCGGCCAGGTTTCTGACCACCACCGAACGCGAAGGTATCGGCGTGTCATTGTTTGCCGACTGGCGCTTTGACAAAGATGGCAACGAACTTGCTGATTTCCCGCTGAACGCGCCGGAGGCACAGGGGCGGCAGATTCTGGTCGCCGGGCGCAACTTTGGCTGCGGCTCCTCGCGCGAACACGCGCCGTGGGCCATTTATGACTTTGGCATTCGCGCCGTCATCAGCAGCGAAATCGCTGACATTTTTCGCAACAACTCGCTGAACAACGGTCTGGTACCGGTGGTTGTCGACTCCGACACCCACCGCTGGCTACTTGATAATCCCGGCGCAGAAGTCACGGTTGACGTGGAAACCTGCGAGGTGCGCCTGCCCGGCGGCAGGGTCGCCACTTTCGAAATAGAACCTTTTGCCCGCCACTGCATCATGGAAGGCATAGACCAGATGGGCTTTCTGCTGCAGAACCTCGACAAGATAGAAGCCTTCGAGCAGAGCCGGTCCTGGAACCCCAGTCTGAACGTCTGAGAATTTAGCGCAAGGAAGCATCATGCAGACCACCATCGCGATCCTGCCTGGCGACGGCATCGGGACAGAAGTCACCCGCGAGGCCGTCAAAGTACTGCGTGCCGTCGAACAAAAATTCGGCCATCAGTTTGAGCTGCCTGAAGCACTGATCGGCGGCGCCGGACTGGATGCCGAGGACGACCCCTTCCCGCAACAGACGGCAGACATTTGCGCCGATGCGACAGCAGTGCTGCTTGGCGCCGTAGGCGGCCCGAAGTGGGATAGCGTTGCGACGGAGAAACGGCCCGAAAAAGGCCTGTTGCGACTGCGCGCCGCGCTGGACGTATTCGCCAACCTGCGACCGGTGGCACCGCACCCGATCCTGGCTGACGCCTCGCCGTTGCGCGCAGACCTGCTGCAGGGTGTAGACATCATGGTGGTACGGGAACTGACCGGCGGTATTTATTTTGGTGAGAAAGAACGTACCGCAGACAGCGCCACGGACGTTTGCACTTACACCCGCAGTGAAATTGAGCGAGTGCTCCGCATCGCCGGCAAGCTGGCGCAGGGCCGCAGACAAAAAGTCACTTCCGTGGACAAATCCAATGTACTGGAGACGTCACGCCTGTGGCGCGAAGTCACGAATGAACTGATGCCGCGCGAATTCGGCGAGCTGGAACTGGAACATCTGCTGGTGGATGCGGCCGCCATGCACCTGCTGTCGCGGCCGGCTGATTTTGATGTCATCGTCACTGAAAACATGTTCGGCGATATTCTTACCGATGAAGCCTCCATGCTGGCGGGGTCCATGGGCATGCTGCCCTCCGCGTCACTCAATGACGGCGCCCGCGGCCTGTACGAGCCGATTCACGGGTCTGCCCCGGATATTGCCGGACTGAACAAAGCCAATCCCTGCGGAACCATACTCAGCGCCGCCATGCTGTTGCGCCTGTCGCTCGGCCTGGAGGAAGAAGCCGCAAGCATCGAAAACGCCGTCAACCAGGTGCTGAGCGACGGACTGCGCACCGGCGACATTGCCAAAGCGGGCGAACCGGTCATTAACACGACCGACATGGGTAGCGCGATAGCGGCAGCAATTGCCGCGGCAAACTAACCGCGAACGTTTCGCGTCTCTCTTACTTGTAGACCGCAATGCCGGCCATGCACTTTTCCGCAACCATGGTGGTGGCGGCAACACTGCCATCCGCCAGCGAAACCTTCGCCAGTTCGCCGCTGAACCAGTTACCCACGTAGGCAAAATCCTCGGCCGGAGCAACGCCCACCACCGACCAGCCGAAACCCTGCAGCGGAAACGTCTGCAATTCCTGGCCGTCTTCGGTAATCACAACAAGGCGATTGCCGCGACTAAGCAGCAGCCGCTCCCCCGCAAGCGCCGCCAGATCAAAGAACATCTGCATCTGACCGTCCGGATATGCCTGAATGTCCGGTAATTGCTGTGCCGCCTCCAGGTCGTAATGCATCAGACGCGGGCCGGTTTCGGAAACGTAAATCAGTCGGTTGCGGTCACCGGCCAGAACCGAATGAGTGACCGCCATGCTGCCGGACATACCGCCATGCACCTGCGGTTTATACTCGGCCAGCAATTTACCGGACGGATCATAGCGGTACAGGCCACCATCACCCAGCTTGGTGGTCTCGCCGGGCAAGACCGGAAAGCGTGTCGTGAGGGGCACTGGCTGACTGTCTCCGGCCAGCGATTCAGTAAAGAGCAAGGTACCGTCGGCGAGAAAATGC
>CAYGKB010000128.1:0-5716 GCA_964350425.1 uncultured Chromatiaceae bacterium
GGGCGTTGTGCTCGGGCTGCTGGTGGGCAGTTTTCTGAATGTCGTAATTTATCGTTTGCCCATCATGATGGAGCGGGACTGGCGCCGTCAGGCCAGCGAAATGCTCGACTCCGGCGATGCCGAGACCGAGGCTGCCGCGGAAACGCCTTTTAACCTGTTTACGCCGCGCTCGCGCTGCCCCGATTGTGGCACCCAGATCAAGGCCTGGCAGAATATTCCGGTGCTTAGCTGGGCACTGTTGCGTGGTCGCTGCGCCGCCTGCAACGCGCCGATTGCCCGGCGCTATCCGCTCATCGAACTCGTCAGCGGCCTGCTGTCCGGCCTGATGATCTGGCATTTTGGCGGCGGTCCTGCCGGTCTGGCAGCGCTGTTTTTTGTCTGGTGCCTGATCGCTCTGACGGTCATAGACTTTGACCACCAGTTACTGCCCGACAGTATTACCTACCTGCTGCTGTGGGCCGGTTTGTTGCTGAGCGCCATGGCGCCGGCCTGGGATTTGCCCATGCCGGACCTGCGTTCCAGCGTGCTCGGCGCCGCCGCGGGTTACCTCAGCCTGTGGAGCATATACTGGCTGTTCAAGCTTGCCACCGGCAAGGAAGGCATGGGGTACGGTGATTTCAAATTGCTGGCAGCACTGGGCGCGTGGCTGGGCTATCAGCAATTGCCGCTGGTCATCCTGTTGTCGGCGGCTGTAGGTGCGGTGACCGGCATCGGCATGATTGTCGCGCTTGGCCGCGACCGGCAGATTCCCATTCCCTTCGGTCCCTATCTGGCCGGCGCCGGTCTGATAGCCCTGCTATGGGGCGAGAACCTGGTCAACAGTTATCTGGAATTCGCCGGACTGCAGTAGTGCTTAAAGTCGGACTCACGGGCGGGATCGCCAGCGGCAAAACCACAGTAGCGGATTGCCTGGCTGAACTCGGCGCCGCGGTAATCGACACGGATGTGCTGGCCCGCGAAGTGGTCGCGCCGGGCGAACCCGGCCTGACTGAAGTGGTTGCCGAATTTGGCAACGATATTCTGCAGCCGGATGGCACGCTGGACCGGGCCAGGCTGAGGTCGCTGGTGTTCGCGGATAAATCCCGCCGGCAGCGGCTGGAAGCAATTCTGCATCCGCTTATCCGCGCACGCACGCTGCAGGCCGTTGAGGCAGCAGAAGATTCTGCCAGCCCCTATGTGGTCATTGTGGTGCCGCTGCTGGTAGAAACAGATTTTGCCACGCTGGTAGACCGGGTCCTGGTGGTCGATATCAGCCCCGAATTGCAGCGGCAGCGACTCATGGCGCGCGACTCAGTTTCGGCTGCCGAAGCGGCACAGATAATCGGCCAGCAGGCCAGCCGTGAACAGCGGCTGAAGGCAGCCGACGACGTACTGGAGAACAATGCCGACACCGCCCAACTGCGCGAGCAGGCGGCCAGATTGCACGCGCACTATCTAGATCTGGCCGGCAGCCGGACCGGCGCAAAGCCCTGAGCAACCGGTGATTCAGCCGGCTGGTTTGCGGTCGCCGGTGGTCTCAGACACAATCCGTTAATGACCCAGGCGGCGGAAATAACTGCGCAGCAAACAGCCGGCGCAGCCTTACCCTTGTATGAGCAGCCGCTCAATGAGCGCATGCGGACATTTTTGCGCCTGGAATTTCTCTATCGTCGCTTGTGCTATCAGGCCGAGAAGAACTCTTCCTGGGCCAGTCGAGATGCAATTGACGGGTTGCTGGATATTGTTGCCATTCTGTCACGCGGCGACGTTCGTGGCGACGTACTTAAAGAACTGGAGCGCCAGCTGTTCATGCTGGAACGGCTGCAACAGGCCGATGACGTTGATACCGCCCGCTTGCAGGGCGTCACACGAAAACTGCAGGGGCTGCGCGGCAGCCTCAGCGCCATAGGCCCCAAATACCTGCAGGAACTCAAAGACAACGAATTTCTGAATGCCATCCGTCACCGCAGCAGCATCCCGGGCGGAACCTGTGCTTTCGACATACCGGAATACACGCACTGGTTACGACAAAGCATGGAACGACGCACCGCAGATGTCGCCGATTGGATCGAAGCGGTACGTCCGTTATGCGATGCTGTAATGGGTCTGCTGTGGATTGTGCGCAACAGTCGACAACCCGGAAAACGTATCGCGCAGGCGGGCGTCTATCAGCATACGATGAGCCGCGAAACCATCAATGGATTGATTCGCATTGCACTTCCCGAAGGCGCGGAACTCTATCCGGAAATCAGCGGCAGTCAGCATCGTTTTTCCGTCCGCTTTATGCAGTGGCGCAGTGGCGAGAAAAAGCCCACACAAACCACCGATGACGTCGAGTTTGAACTGACTATTTGTTGAGACGCTGCGCGCAAGCGTCAAACGCCGCTTCCAGCGGCGCCGCATTTACCGCCAGATTTGCCTGCAGCTTTGCGGCAATGGCGGCATCCGCCTCCAGCAGCCCTCCCGCCACTAGCGCGGCCGGCTGCAGCCAGCGCAGTGGCTGGTTTTCGAGGCTTTGTGGTGACCCCAGCCAGGCCGGCACGAGCCATACATAGAGATGCACCCGGCGCTCCGGATAAGCATGGCTGTAGCGCATCAGGTGACGGGCAACCACCACCTCAATGCCTAGTTCCTCACGCAGTTCACGCTGCAACCCGGCCAGCGGTATTTCGCCGCTGTGAAGCTTGCCCCCGGGAAACTCCCAGGCCCCTGCATGCGCTTTGCCGGCCGTCCGCTGCGCAATCAGTACCTGACCCTGCGCATCGCGCAATACACCGGCGGCAACGTGAATGTCGGGCAATTGCGGCAGCTCAGGCGAGCTTGCCATGGCAGTGCTTGTATTTTTTTCCTGAGCCACAGGGGCAGGCTTCGTTGCGTCCGACTTTCGGCACATCTCTCACAAATGGTGCTGGAGCCGCCGGCTGCTGTCCGGGCTGCGCGGTCGGGCCTGTCGCCGGCGCCGCGGCGGAACCGGGAGGCGGCGGTGCTGCCTGCGGCCCGGCCAGGGCAGATGCTTCGGCATGCTGGTACTGCATTTTTTCCACTGCAGTGCGTTGCTGCGCCGCTTTGATGTCTTCCTCGCCGCGTACCCGCACCTGCGACAAAAACACAATCAGGTCGTGTTTTACGCGATCGAGCATAGCGCCGAACATTTCAAACGCTTCGCGCTTGTATTCCTGTTTGGGATTTTTCTGCGCATAGCTGCGCAGACCGATTCCCTGCCGCAGGTAATCCAGACCGGCCAGATGCTCGCGCCAGTACATGTCGATGAACTTGAGCATGTACTCCTTTTCGACCTGGCGCATGATGTCGGCACCAACCAGCTCAGTTTTGGCTTCGTATTCCGTTTCCATCGCAGCAATAACCCGTTCACGGATATCTTCCTGGGTGGTGTCGGCTTCCTCCAGCCACGCCGCAATATCAGCACTGACGCCGAATTCGCGCTCCAGCGCCTGTGTCAGGCCGGCAACATCCCACTGCTCTTCCATGGTCTGCTGCGGCATATACTCGTCAATCAGCTCGTTGACCACTTCAACGCGAATACCAGCTACTGAATCCGCGATATCGTCGGCCTGCATCAGTTCATTGCGCTGCTGATAAATTACCGTGCGCTGATCGTTGGCAACATCATCGTATTCCAGTAACTGCTTGCGTGCGTCGAAGTTGTGGGCCTCCACCTTGCGCTGGGCGCGCTCGATCTGGCGCGTCAGCATGCCGCTCTCGATGGCCTCGCCCTCGCGCATACCGACCCGTGACAACAGCGCCTTGGTGCGCTCCGGATCACCAAAAATCCGCATCAGGTTGTCTTCCATGGAAAGATAGAAGCGACTCGACCCGGGGTCACCCTGGCGGCCGGAGCGGCCGCGCAGCTGGTTGTCGATGCGCCGGGATTCATGGCGCTCAGTACCGATAATGTGCAAACCACCACTTGCGAGTACCGTGGCATGACGCTTGTCCCAGTCGGCACGGTGCTCTGCCAGCGCAGCATCATCGGCGCTATCACCCAGTTCCGCCAGTTCGGCGTCGAGGCTGCCGCCCAGCACGATATCGGTACCGCGACCTGCCATGTTGGTGGCAATAGTGACCGCGCCGGGTCGTCCGGCGTCGGCAACAATATGGGCTTCGCGCTCATGCTGCTTGGCGTTCAGCACCTCGTGCCTGATGTTGGCTTTTTTGAGTTCGCGCGACAGTAGTTCCGATGCTTCAATGGATGTGGTGCCCACCAGCACCGGCTGACTGCGCTCGACACAATCCTTAATGTCTTCGATGATGGCGAGAAATTTATCGCGCTGGGTCAGATAAACCAGATCGGGCTGGTCATCGCGCACCATCGGCCGATGGGTTGGAATGACCACCACTTCGAGACCGTAAATGCTCTGAAACTCAAATGCCTCGGTATCAGCCGTACCCGTCATCCCGGCAAGCTTGTCGTACATACGGAAATAGTTCTGGAAGGTAATCGACGCGATAGTCTGATTCTCTTCCTTGATCGTGACGCCCTCTTTCGCTTCCACGGCCTGGTGCAGACCGTCAGACCAGCGCCGGCCGGGCATAGTCCGACCGGTAAACTCATCCACAATCACAACTTCGTTGTTGCTGACGATGTAGTCCACATCCTTGTGAAACAGGGCATGGGCGCGCATGGCCGCCGTCACATGGTGCATCAGCCGAATATTGGCGGCGTCATACAGGCTGCCGCCTTCTTCCAGCAGCCCTTCCCGGATCAGCAACTGCTCGACCCGCTCGTGACCGGCTTCCGTGAGATAGGCCTGTTTGACCTTTTCGTCCACCGAAAAATCACCCGCAGCCGAGAAACGACAGGGCGGCACCTTGGCGTTCGGGTCCATCTGCACCAGATCAAAACCAGCGGCGCCGGCCGCGGCAATAGCCTCGTCAAGCGGCATCACACCGAGGTCTTCATCCTTGTCATCGGTCAGTCTGACCTTGGCGGCGGATATTTCGTGGTTGCGGGCAGCATTGTCATCGCCATGCTGCTGTTTTAGCTGCGGAATCAGTTTGTTGATCCGGCCATAAATTTCCGTACTTTCCTCGGTAGGGCCGGAGATGATCAGCGGCGTACGCGCTTCATCAATAAGAATGGAGTCGACTTCGTCGACGATGGCGAATGCCAGCCGCCGCTGCGCCTGACGATCCGTCGAGTATTCCAGATTGTCACGCAGATAATCGAAGCCAAACTCATTGTTGGTGCCATAGACAATGTCGCACCGATAGGCCGCGAGTTTTTCTTCCTTGGTCTGGCCGGCCGCAATGACGCCTACCGTCATGCCCAGGAACTCGTAAACCGGTTTCATCCACTCGGCATCGCGACGGGCCAGATAATCATTCACGGTGACAATGTGGACGCTGTCGCCGCCCAGCGCGTTGACGTAGGCCGGCAACGTGGCCACCAGCGTTTTACCCTCGCCGGTACGCATTTCAGCGATGCGGCCTTCATGCAGAGCCAGGCCGCCCATCATCTGCTCATCGAAATGGCGCAACCCCAGCGTCCGCACGGAGCTTTCGCGAACCGCGGCAAAGGCTTCCGGCAGCAATGCATCCAGATTTTCGCCGTCCGCCAGGCGCTGCCGAAATGCATCGGTTTTGGCGCACAGTTGCGCGTCGCTCAGCGCCTGCAGATCAGCTTCGTATGCCCCTGCTGCGGCCACGATTTTGCCGTAGCCGCGCAGTATGCGCTGGTTGCGGCTGCCGAACAGCCGCGTGAATATATTTGCCATCT
>CAYGKB010000129.1:0-5714 GCA_964350425.1 uncultured Chromatiaceae bacterium
CGCTGGCCGGCATGATCAACTATCGCAATGAGAAAACCTCCGCGCATATCATCACTATCGAAGATCCCATCGAATTTCTGCATCCGAACAAGCGCTCGATCGTGAATCAGCGCGAAGTCGGTATTGATACCAAGTCATATGACCGGGCTCTCAAAAGTGCCATGCGCGAAGCTCCCGACGTGATCCTGATCGGCGAGATCCGTGATCGCGAATCCATGGAGGCGGCCATGCGGCTGGCGGGCACCGGACATCTGGTGATCTCTACCCTGCACGCCAACAATGCACCGGAAGCGCTGGATCGGATCATCAATATGTTCCCGATGGATCAGCACCGCCAGGTCTTTATGGACCTGTCGCAATATCTGCGCGCCATTATTTCGCAGCGGCTGGTGCGCAGTGTTGACGGCAAGCGCGTCGCCGCCGTTGAAGTCATGCTCAACACACCGCATGTCGCGGAGCTGGTGAACCGCGGTGAAATCGCCCAGGTCAAGGAAGCGTTTGCGACCAGTACCGAGTCCGGTATGCAGACCTTTGACAGGGCGCTGCTGGAACTTTACAAGGCGGGTCGCATCAGCATGGACGAAGCGCTGGCCAATGCGGATTCGCGTTCCAACCTGGAAGCATCCATACACTTCAGCTGATCCCGACTGCTGCGGGTTCAGTCCGACGGATAAATCGCCTCGGCTGCAAACACCGGACCATCCACACAGACACGTTTCATGGCCGTACCTTCCGGCCCGTAAACCGGAACCGTGCAGCCGGCACATCCGCCTACCGCACACGCCATGAATTCTTCCAGACACAGCTGACAGCCAATTCCGAATTCGCGGGCGACCTGCGCGGCGGCTGCAAGCATGGGTTCGGGCCCACAGGCAAACATTTCGGTGTCGGCGCGTTGCGCAGCGCTAAGCGCAGCCAGCCACTGGTGTGCCAGTTCGGTCACATAGCCGTTGTGTACGCCGGGGTAGCCCTGCAGGCTGGCCAGCCGGGAAGGAATGCTGAGTTTTTCAAGTTCGCTCAGACCGTGCGTAGCATCTGCATCCAGACCGTTTGCAGCCAGCGCGGATGTCTGCACCGGGAACGGAAACGGTACTTCCGAACCCATTAATACCAGCGAGTCCTGTTTATGCAGGGCATTGCCGGCTGCTAGCTGTGCAGCCAGGAACAGCATCGGCGGTACGCCGACACCGCCGCCAATCATTAATTTGCGGGGTTTGTCGGCCGTCGGCCGGAAGCCGTTGCCGATCGGGCCGAGTATGCTCAGGCGCGCGCCTACGGGTTGGCGACTCAGTGCCTGCAAACCCCGGCCGACAATCTTGTAGAGGAAATCCACCTGCCCGCTGCCCGGGTCGGCCGCCATAATGGAAATGGGCCGGCGCATCGGAATGTCGGTGTCACAGCGAATGTGCGCAAAACTGCCTGCGGTTGCCGAGCGCGCGCACTCCGGTGCCTGCACGGTCAATACAAACTGTTCGCCAGGGTGCGCGGTGTGCGCGATGATTTCGGCATCTTCGAGGTGGATGGTGCCCCGATGCGGCTGCTGCCCGGTCATGACAGCCGCGCTTCCGTGACCGCCGCGAGCACCGCCATGCGCACTGCTACACCGTTATGCACCTGCCGGGTCACCACCGATTGCGGGCCGTCGGCTACCGGTCCGGAAATTTCCACGTCGCGATTCATCGGTCCGGGATGCATGACAATCGCATCGGGTCTGGCCAGTTGCAGCCGGGCCTCGGTGAGTCCGTACTGCTGGTGGTACTCCATGCTGGTCATCAGGCTGGATTTTTCCTTGATGCGTTCGCGTTGAATGCGCAGTGCCATGACGACGTCAGCCCCGGTGACCGCGCTGTCAATGTCGCTGGTCAGCAGCGCGTCCGGATACAGTTCCGGATCTGCCGCCAGCCCTTCCGGTGATACCAGCCGCAACTCGTTGTTGCCCATGATGGCAAGACCCTCGGACAGCGACCGGGCTACCCGTGAATGGGCGATATCGCCGATAACCGTTACTGTCAGTCCGTCGAGCGTCCCCTTGGCCTGACGGATGGTCATCAGGTCCAGTAACCCCTGGGTGGGGTGTGACACATCGGCCTCACCGGCATTCAGCACGCTCACCGCGGGAATCACATTCTCGGTGATGTACTCGGGTATTCCGGCGCTGGCGTCGCGCACGACAAACACGTCAACCTGCATAGCCTGCAGGGTATAGATGGTGTCCAGCAGGCTTTCGCCCTTGGTGCGCGAGGACATGTTGACATCAAGGTTGAGCACATCGGCACTGAGCCGTTTGGCGGCCAGTTCAAATGAAGCGCGCGTGCGTGTGCTGGGTTCGAAAAACAGGTTGGCCACGGTGCGTCCCCGCAGCAGGTCATCACGTGCCGGCGGCTTGCCGACGGCGGTCTGAAAGCCTGCGGCGCGATCCAGCAGGTTGGTAATAAACGACTTGCTCAGGCCCTGCAGTCGCAGCAGGTGCCGCAAACGGCCCGCCTTATCCAGTTGGGCGTCGAGCTTGCCGGTGTCGTTCATTGAGTCCCCGTCAGGAATTATTGCCGTTATCGCGTAGCCAGCTTTCCGCAATGATGGCAGCGGCCAGGCTGTCGACATCGGCTTTTTTAATTCGTTTGTTGCGCATCCCGCTTTGGCGTTGTTGCTTCAGCCGGGCCTCCGCTTCGGCGGAAGTATACCTCTCATCCATGAATTTGACCCGCAGTTCATAGCGTTGCTCAAGCAGCGCGGCGAAGTCACGCACGCGCTGAGTCATCGGCGATTCGGTCAGGTCGCTGTTGAAGGGCAATCCCAGTATCAACACCTCCGGTTGCCATTCGCGCAGGAGTTTGTCGAGCTGAGCCCAGTCGGGTTCGCCATCCTGTGCGCTGATCGTGGTAAGTGGTGCGGCGGTTCCGGTTAGCGGTGTTGCGGTGGCCACGCCGATTCTGCGCAGGCCAAAATCCAGCGCCAGCAAAGTGCCGGCTGGATTGTGAGCGGAACCATTCAAGTTTCTGTCAGGCGCTGCCCGGGTTGAGCATCAGGCTGGAAGGCTCGATGCCTATGGATTGCGCGGCGGCTCGCCAGCGCTGTTCCACCGGAGTTTCAAATACCAGTTCGCGCGATGCCGGGACGGTGAGCCAGGCGTTCTGACGGATTTCTTCTTCCAGTTGCCCGGCACCCCAGCCGGCGTAACCGAGCGCCATCAGCAGCCGCTGCGGACCGTTGCCTTCGGCGAGGTCGGTAAGAATGTCCCGCGAGGTGGTGACAAAAATGGAATGACCCACGTCCGTGGTCCCTTCCCAGTTGTGGTCGGCCTCATGCAGCACAAAACCGCGCTCGGAATGCACCGGTCCGCCGCGCAATACGGGCTGCGACAGCATCTCGCTGGCTGCGCCGCGCAGCGACAACTGCTCCAGCACATCGCCGAGTTCCATATCCAGCGGCCGGTTGATGGTTATGCCGAGTGCGCCCTGTTCGCTGTGTTCGCAAATATAGGTAACCGAATGCTCGAAATTCGGATCCGCCATGTTCGGCATGGCTACCAGCAGGTGTCCGGCCAGTGAGTGAGTGGTTTCCATAGGCTGTCTTTACCTGTCGGACAGTCAGCGCGTGCGCATAGTTCCGACCGAGCCGCTGCTGAACTGCCATTCGTAGGAAAACTTTAACGCATCATAATCGTTTCTGAGGTATTCGGGGAACGGATCGAACGGTGCTGCCAGGCGCAGTATTTCGACCGCAGCCATATCCAGTTCGCGGTTTCCCGAACCGGTCAGAATGATCGCCTCCTGCAAGGTACCGTCGGCCAGAATACTGACTTCCAGTACCGGGTTGCGATCACCGACCCGGCTCGCTGCGGCGCGCGGAAAATTCATGGTGCCGACGCGTTCAATGCGGCGTTTCCAGCCGTCCAGATAGGTGGCAATGCGTGACTCACGGGTGTTGGCGCTGACAATTAGTTCGCGCGGTTTGGCACCCTGCAGAACGGTTTGCGAGTCAGGCATGGCGAGTATTTCCACGCTGTTGGCTGCGCCGGCCATCCCCGTGCGCTGGAGCATTTCCTCACTGCTGTCACGGCGTTGCTCCGACAGGGTGCCGGCATCGGCGCGGCGCGCATACAGGCGTTGCTCAGCGGAATCCTGTGGTTGCCGGATTTGTTGCTGCTGCTCGTTGCCGTCCTGCTCCGGGCCGGGTGCCACCGGCATGGCGTCGCGCCCGTAAGCCACGCGCAGGCCGCTGTCGTCGACAGTGTTGCCCGAGCCGGCGAGGTTCTGCTGCGCCAGGTATTCGGCGTCCTCACTGTCCGGGCGTGCGTCAAACTCGCGTGCCAGCAGCACCACTTCCATGGAGGTGGCCGGTGTGCCGGTGCTGAACAGATCGCCGTCGGTAAAGCTGACGCCAAGAATCAGCACGCCATGAAACAGGGCGGCCACAAACAGCATGGTGTTCAGACGGTCGTTGTTTCCGGAGACACCCATTGGTGACGATTATGCATCAAGTTCTGTTAAAGGCCGTCGAACGCGGCCTTGCCGGTCAGGCCTTCGCGCTTGCCGGTGGGAAACATCACCATAAATGTCTCGGCGGGAATGTTGTCCCACTGGCATGCGATGCCATGGTCAACGCCGGGCTCGAAGCCGAAGCGCGGATAGTAGCCGGCGTGACCGATTACGATCACGAACGGACAGGCCTGTTCGCGCAGCCGCTCCAGTCCTGCCTGCGACAATGCGCTGCCAATACCCTGTTGCTGGCAGGCCGGATCCACGGCCAGCTGGCCGAGCCCCATGCCCGCTATCGGGCCGTCGGGACTGTCGAGCACGACCGGGCTGAACAGCACCGTCCCGACTATGCGGTTGTCGCGTTCAGCAACCAGCGAAATGATGTCCTCGCGGTTGGCGCGAAAGTCGCGGAAAGCGGCGGTGCCGCCGTGTTTGGCAAAGGCGCGGGCCACCACGGCCTCGATTGCGGCAAGATCCGCCGGGCGCTGCTGCGGCCGTATTGCCGCCGGCGCGGCGTTGGTCATGCAGCGGCCCGGCGGGCCGTAACTTCCGCCTCGATGCGTTCCATCAGCGGGGTTGCCAGATTGACGCCGGACAATTTGTGAATTTCGCGGATACCGGTCGGGCTCGTCACATTCACTTCGGTCAAATAGTCGCCGATGACATCCAGACCGGCAAACAGCACGCCACGCCGCCGCAGCTCCGGCCCGACGCGCTCGCAGATCCAGCGGTCGCGGTCGCTGAGTTCACGCAGTTCGCCGGTCGCGCCCATTACCAGGTTGCCGCGGTTGTCATCTGCGCCCGGTACCCGCGCCAGCGAATAGTCGGGTGTGGCACCGTCCACCAGGATGATGCGTTTGTCGCCCGCGGTGATTTCCGGGATGTAGGTCTGTGCCATGGCGAAACCGGTGCCGTCGGCGGTCAGGGTTTCGAAAATCACGTTGGCATTGTTGTCGCCCGGCGACACCACGAATATGGATTTACCACCCATGCCATGCAGCGGCTTTACCACGATGCGGCCATGCTGTTGCCGGAATTCCCTGAGCTGCTGCATATCACGGGTGATCAGGGTGGCCGGGCTGCAGTCAGGAAACCAGGCCGTGAAGGCTTTTTCGTTAATATCGCGCAGGGCTGCCGGGCGGTTTACCACCAGGCAGCCGGCCAGCTCGGCCCGCTCCAGGATGTAGGTGGCGTAAATGTATTCCATGTCGAAAGGCGGGTCCTTGCGCATCAGGA
>CAYGKB010000130.1:0-5675 GCA_964350425.1 uncultured Chromatiaceae bacterium
ACTCACGGTAGGCAACAATGGCTTTGTCAGCCGGCATCAGTACTTCCTTGGTATTGCTGATCGGCGTCTGGGTCGGATAGACATGCTCCATGATGTCGATATCCTGCTTGGCGATTTCCTTGTTGCGCGCGTGTATCGGACCATCATGCTTGGCATCCAGCATGAAGTTCCGCATGTTCAGGAAAAAGATGCGGGTGCGGGTTTCGTCCACGGGCTGTTCAAAAAAGTACTGACGGAAGCCCATTTCCGGTGACGGATTAATATGCGTGATTACCGTGTTGGGTCCGTAGGTGCCGCTGCCGGCCCAAAGGTCGCCCGATTCGGTGCGCGTATCGCCCCAGTTTTCCTTTTTTAACGGCGGCGCTTCAAAGCGATGCATGAACCACATGCCCCAGCCCTGCAGGTGATCTTCCACGTCATAGTCCCGCACGTGGTAGGTGTCGCGGTTCATTGCGGTAAAGCCGTGAGTCGGATGCACAAACTCGTTGTGCGCCGGATCCAGCGCATTTTCGATGGAGCGCTCGTAGTAATAGTCGATATCCAGCACCAGCACGCTATTCGCACGCCAGTTGGGGTCATCATATTCTTCCACTTCCAGCAGCGGCGGCCGTTCCTCTTCCGGCAGGTCGCCAAGGAACGCAAATACGATGCCGTATTTTTCCTGCACCGGATAGGCATCCACTTTGGCGCGGGCCGGTGGCTTCTTGCCATAGCCAATGGACGGAATGTTCTTGCACACACCGTCGCTGCCGAATTCCCAGCCGTGATACGGGCATACCACGCAGCCGTTAACCATACGCGGCACGGCGGGACCCGCAGACCAGGCACCGCCCAGCGAACCGCCGCGATGCACGCAGGTGTCGCTGAGTACTGCGGCATTGCCCTCTTCATCGCGGAATACGACCAGGTTTACGCCCAATACCTTGACCTTTTCAGGTTTGTCCGTGGCGAGATCTTCACTGCGGATGATCGGGTACCAGAAATTGATGTACATGCTTATCTCCTCAGACCATGCGCGCCACCTGAGCGGCGACGTCTTGAAGAGCGATACTCCGGATGCGGGCGGAGAGGGTCTATCAGTATTGATACCTACCGGCTTAAGGCTATTTAAAACAGTTGGTTACAGTGCTTGCGGGGTACCCGTGGCAGTTGCCGACAGGACCTATTCGTAACGCAGTGCAGCAATCGGGTCCAGGCCGGCAGCCTTGCGGGCCGGCAGTAGACCGAATACCAGGCCGACGCCGGCGCTGAAGCCGAAGGCCAGCAGCACCGCAGCAAGCGATATCGGCGTAGACCAGCCGGCCAGCGACGCCATCAGGGAGGCCGCACCGGCTCCCAGCGCGATACCGATTGAGCCGCCCACCAGGCAGAGTGTCATGGCTTCGATCAGGAATTGCAGCAAGATATTGGTCCGCGTCGCGCCCAGTGCTTTGCGGATGCCGATTTCCCGCGTGCGTTCGGTTACCGTCACCAGCATGATGTTCATGATGCCGATGCCGCCGACGAGCAGGCTGATGCCCGCGATGCCGGCCAGCAGGTAGGAGAGAATATTTGCCGTTTCCTGTTGCATGCTGAGAAAGCCACGCCGGTCGCTGAGGGTAAAGTCGTTCCTGCCACCCGGAATAATCTGGTGCTCACGGCGCATCACTCTCTCAACATCAATCATGGCCACCTCGATTGGTACGTTGGCGGCGATCTGTACACCGATGTTGCGCAGTTCGTCATTGCCCGTCAGCCGAGACTGGGCGGTGTTGACGGGTACCCAGATATTCTGGTCACGATTACTGAAGCCGATCGTGCCTTTGCTTTCAAAAACGCCAATAATCTCAAAAGAGGTACCTTTGATCAGCAGGTTCTGACCTATGATCATCTCGGGATCGATTTCGAATTCGCCGGCGACATCGCCGCCAACCACCGCAACGCGCGCTTTGGCGGCATCTTCAGCTCCGGTAAACATGCGCCCGTACTGCAGGTCATATTTGTGCACTTCCCCGTAGTTGGGTGTTGAGCCAATGATTGTCAGCGTGCGGTTCTTATTGCCCAGTTTCACGGGTATGGAGCCCGAAGTTTCCGGAACAACCGCAACAACTGACGCGACGTCACGGGCAATGGCATTCGCGTCATCATTGGTCAATGGCTGATCGTTGACCGAGACACCCCGGAACATATGACTGCCTGCGCTGATGCCGAGAACGTTAGTGCCCAGGCTATCAAGTTGCTCGTTGACCGCACGCTGTGCGCCGGTGCCGAGTGCAACCATGGCGATGACCGCAGCCACGCCGATAATTATGCCAAGCATGGTAAGAATGGCGCGGAACACGTTGGCCCTTATGGATTGCAGGGCCACAATTATCATTTCCCATCCGAGCATGATCTATTACCTGTTGCGGTTCATCCCGGGCATGCCCATGCCCCCCATCCACTGCTTAAAGCGGTCCTGCGACATGATCAGGCCGGAACTCGGCAGCAGTACAATCTGCTCGCCCTCACTGACTCCGGATACCACCTCGCTGTAGTCCAGATCGGTCAGGCCGGTGACTACATTGCGCGCTACCAGTTCATCATCCTGCATGACAAACAGCCAGTAGCTACCGCCGAATTGGTAGCCATCGTCATTAGCTGCTGTCCCCCGTGATCCGCTGCCCGGCCGGCGAGAGCGGCTGGCGCCCGCGGGCGGTCGGCCACGCGGCTGGCTCTCCGCGGCCGCTTCCGGTTCCTCGGCACCACCGCTATCCGCATCTGTGGCGCCTGAAACCGCGTCCGGCATTTGCATGCCGCTATCGCTGAGCTGCTGGCGAATGTCGCTTTCATCGATACCCGTAAACAGCGCTGCTGCCGTGATGTCTTTAGGTGTGCGCAGTGCAATGGTAGGAACCGCCGGCACACCATAGCGACTGGCAATATCAACTTCGACTTCAGCGTTCATGCCAGGCTTGAGCAGCCCGTTCTCGTTGTCGATGGTAACAATGACCGCAAACAGGGTGACTGATTCTTCGTCTTCGGCTTTGGGCTCCACTTTCAGAACTTTGCCGCGAAAGGGCTGGTTCGGATATGCGGCTACGGTAACAACAGCTTCCTGGCCCGGTGCGATTTTGCCAATGTCTGTCTCATCCACCAGCGAACGCACCTGTACGGAGCGCAGATCAGCCATGGTCAGCAATACCGTGCCGCCGCCCACATCCTGCGTTGGTGAAGAAATCACCTGACCGACTTCGACGTCCCGTGAAATGATGGTGCCCTGAATAGGGGCGCGAACTTCGGTGTCGTCCAGCGCGATGCGGGCATTCTCGACCGCCACCTGAGACCGCACAACCTCGGCTTTGGCATTGGCATGCTCAAGGATGCTTTGTTCAAAATCGACTTCGTTGATGGTGCGCGAGCCAAACAACTCTTCAGACCGATCGCGCTGTGTCTTGGCAATGTCGCGGCGTGCACGGGCTGCTTCAAGTTCGGCTTCGGCCTGGGCGAGAGAATTACGCGGGGTGCGTTTGTCAATTTGCACCAGCAGTTCGCCCGCTTTGACAACATCGCCGGTTTCCGCCGCTATTTCCAGAATTTCACCCGATGCCTTGGATTTCAGCTCTACTGTAGTAACCGGCTCAATGATGCCGGCAGCCTGCACGGCGACAATGATGTCACGGGTTTCAATATCCGCCACATTCCAGCTGCGTTCTTCGCTTTCCTGTGCGCAGGAGCTTGCCAGCAAAGCGATACAAATAATCAAGATTGTTTTTGTTTTCACGGTAATACTTCCCGAACAGGTTGTTGCGCGCCGGTATCAGTAGCGACCTGACCGTCGAGCAGGTGTATCTGACGCTGTGCATGAGCCGCAATGTCGGCTTCGTGCGTCACGAGAATAATTGTCTGACCATTGGCATGCAGCGTGTCAAACAGGGCCATGATTTCATGCCCGGTCCTGGAGTCCAGGTTGCCGGTCGGCTCATCCGCCAGCAAAATGCTCGGCTCGGTCACCAGTGCGCGCGCAACAGCTACACGTTGCCGCTGCCCGCCGGACATTTCACCGGGTTTGTGGTGTTCGCGGTCGCTCAGGCCGACTTGTGTCAAAGCTCGTTCGGCGCGCGCGATGCGCGCAGATTTTTTCAGGCCGGTGTATATAAGTGGCAGTTCAACATTGTGCAGTGCGGTTGCGCGTGCCAGCAGGTTGAAGGTCTGAAAAACGAAACCGATTTCGCGGTTGCGAATCCGGGCCAGCTCGGTATCCGACATGCCCGCCGTCTCGGTACCGTTAAGCGCGTAACTTCCGGAACTCGGGCTGTCGAGGCAGCCGATCATGTTCATCAAAGTGGTCTTGCCGGACCCGGAAGGTCCCATGATGGCAACGTATTCGTTGGGAAAAATATCCAGATCGATGCCACGCAGCGCGTCGATGGTGGTATCGCCCATCTGATAGCGCCGGCTGAGCCCGCGTATGCGGATCAGGGCCTCGTTGTGCATTGCCTTGCTCATCAACAGAATATTTTCGCACCGATGAGCACGGCGATGTGTAGCAAAATGTAACGCCTAATATCGCCGTGATTCAGCCATTTGCTGCTGTCCCATGCGAATATTTACCATATTTTCGACCTCCTGCTGGCCGAAAGCAGGCACAAAGTGTGCATTCATGGGGTCCAGCCGGTATCCCAGTTCACGGACTTTGTGGTCAAATTGCTGTTGTACCGCCTGTAGCTCCGGCGGCACGGTTTCCGGGTTATCCAGCCACCCCAGCCACCTGTCAATGCAGCGATTCGCCTGTTCGGCGAGCAGATCAATGACATCGTTACCCTGATCCGTTGAGACGCTGATGGCTGCAGGCGATTCGGCAACCCGTATATACGGGCTTTGGCTGACAAACCAGTCGAAGCGGTCGTCCGATCGGAACCGCAGAAAATCGTCGTTAGTTTCCTGGTAGTAACGTTCCAGATGATTCTCATCTTCCCAGAGGTTCCGGCGCGGTATGTAGTCGGCGCTGAAATAAATGCGCGGAAAAGTGCCAAAAATAATACGCAGGTGTGGGACGGTCGTCTGTGGCCCCAGAAATGCTGTCAGATTCATGTCCAGCAGGCTGTTTTTCCGGTTGCCTAGCCACGAGTGGACCAGCCATTCCAGTTCCGGTCCGGAGTAGCAGTTGAACGAACCTTCGAAAGCCTGATCGGCCGAAGTGTAATACTCGCGGCCGGCTGCGGAAGAATGGGGTGTTACATCAAAGCGCGCAGCAATTCGTTCCTTGCCGGCGCTAAGTATGTCCCAGAATCGTTCCCAGCGTTCGCTGACATCGACGTTTGGCAGCTCACTGATAAATTCCGGAATGGTTTTGGTTTCAATTTCCTGACTCATTTTAATTTATCGCTTCTGTATTTGTGCGTGCGAACTCAATCGTTGACAGCCGGCAATACATGCCGGCCGATGAGGTCCAGCGCTTCATGCGGGTCCTGATGCAACCGGAAAGCAAACTCATCCAGTCCTGCCTCCCGAAATTTGCGGAAGCGCTCGATTTCCCGGTCCATGTCCTCAACACCGCCGGTAGAGGTCAGGCCTTCGCAGATGCGATTACGAACCTCAATGTCCACCGCCGTTACCGTATCGGAATCGTCAAACCAGGCCTGCACGAACTGATCAAAGTGTTGTGCAACATTTGCTGCTTCTGCTTCCCCGACATAGAGAGCAACCAGTTCCGG
>CAYGKB010000131.1:0-5645 GCA_964350425.1 uncultured Chromatiaceae bacterium
CGATTGTCGGGCGCGGCGGCGCGGCCAAGGAGCAGGTGGAGCACATGGTGCGGGTGCTGCTGGGAATAACTACACCACTGCAGGCGGATGCCGCCGATGCGCTGGGGATTGCGCTCTGTCATGCGCACATGCGCAGCGCGGGCCGCCGCATTGCGGAGGCCATGTCATGATCGGCTATCTGCGTGGCACGCTGGCGGCCAGTCAGCCGCCGCTACTGGTGGTTGACGTCAACGGGGTCGGCTACGAAGTGGAAGCGCCGCTTTCCACCTGTCTGGAACTGCCGCAGGTCGGCAGCGAAATTCATTTGATTACGCATTTAATTGTCCGTGAGGATCAGCACACCCTCTACGGCTTTGCCAGTGAAGCTGAACGGCAGTTATTCCGCGACCTGATCAGGGTGAATCGCGTCGGCGCCAAACTGGCCCTCGGCATATTGTCCGGCATGAGTGTCGGTACCTTTGTTTCCTGCGTGCAGACCGAGGATGCGGGCATGTTGTCGAAACTGCCTGGCGTGGGTCGCAAGACAGCGGAACGCCTGATTATGGACATGCGCGATAAGGTGGACGCGCAGGCGCGGGTGGTCAGCGTGACGCGCATTAACGGCGAGGACGCCGCCGGCAGTTCGCGCCAGGAAGCCTACAATGCGCTGACCTCGCTGGGCTACAAACCGGTGGAAGCACGCAAGATGATTGAGGCCGTCGACGCCGACCTGACCCGCACCGAGGACATACTGCGCAGCGTATTGCAGTCGGCTGCGCCGGCAGGAGCCTAGCCCATGACGCAGCCCGCCGATGACCGTCTGGATGATCGTTTAATTGCTGCGACGGGCAATGCAGCCGAGGCCGCACTGGAACAGGCCATTCGCCCGGACAGTCTGGATGATTACGTCGGCCAGGAAGCCGTCAAGCAGCAGATGCGGATTTTCATTGCCGCGGCCCGGCAGCGCAGCGAAGCATTGGATCACACCTTAATATTCGGGCCGCCCGGGCTGGGTAAAACCACGCTCGCGAATATTGTGGCCCGCGAAATGAACGTCAATCTGCGGCACACCTCCGGACCGGTGCTGGAGCGGGCCGGGGATCTGGCTGCCATGCTCACCAGTCTTGAAGAGGGTGACGTGCTGTTTGTCGATGAAATTCACCGGCTCAGCCCGGTGGTCGAGGAAGTGCTGTACCCGGCCATGGAAGATTTTCAGCTCGACATCATGATTGGCGAAGGCCCCGCAGCCCGCTCCATCAAGCTGAATCTGAAACCGTTTACGCTGGTGGGTGCAACCACCCGTGCCGGCTTGCTGACCTCGCCGCTGCGCGACCGGTTCGGCATCGTGCAGCGGCTGGAGTTCTATACCGAATCCGAGTTGCAGCAGATTGTGCAGCGCTCGGCCACCATTCTGAACGCCGGCATGGACGCCGCGGGTGCTGCGGAAATTGCCGCACGATCGCGCGGCACACCGCGTATTGCCAATCGCCTGCTGCGCCGGGTACGGGATTTCGCCGAAGTTGAAGCCAGCGATTTTATTGATCGCGCCACCGCGCAGGCTGCCATGGACATGCTGGCGGTGGACCCGAACGGTTTCGACATGATGGATCGCAAACTGCTGCTGGCCATTATCGACAAGTTCGCCGGCGGGCCGGTCGGGATTGACGCGGTGGCTGCCGCCATCGGCGAAGAGCGCGGCACCATCGAGGACGTGCTGGAGCCTTATCTGATTCAGCAGGGTTACCTGATGCGGACACCGCGCGGGCGGGTTGCCACGGCGGCGGCCTATCAACATTTTGGGTTGCCCGCGCCGAGTGCGGCCGCGGCGGAACCGGATTTGTTCGGCCAGTCCGCGGAACCCGCCGGGGACACTTCGGCGTAACAGGATTGCAGACGCTTGGGCGTGCTGGCAGACAGCGAAAGTGAAACACGGGCTGCGGATAGCCATGATTTCCGGGTGCGGGTTTACTACGAAGACACCGACGCCCAGGGCATTGTGTATTTTGCGAATTATTTGCGCTACATGGAGCGCGGCCGGACGGAGTGGCTGCGGGCGCGCGGTGTGGATCAAAGTGCGCTGAGCCGGGAACATGGCCTGTGCTTTAGCCTGACCAACACGGCAGTGCAGTTCCGCAAGCCGGCGGTGTTTGACGATGAACTTGTGGTGCGCACCACGGTCACAAAACTGAGCGGGGCGCGGGTTGGTTTTCGTCAGGATATTTTTCGCGGCAGCGCCGCCGGTGATTTGCTGTGTACGGGCGAGTGCGAGGCGGCCTGTCTGGATGTGGCCACCTTAAAGCCGCGGCGGTTACCGCGCGGTTTGCTGTAGGTCCGCAATGCAGGCCGCACGTTTAACAAGGAAGTTATAACAGGGGCAACAGATGCCAACGGAAACATCTTTTCTGGGGCTGGTCGCGCAGGCCAGTTTTATCGTGCAACTGGTCATGCTGCTGCTGCTTGCGGCATCAGTGGTGTCATGGACCATTATTCTGCGCAAGCGCACCATGCTGAAAGCCGCCGTCGCCAATTCCAATAAATTTGAGAACAGTTTCTGGTCGGGCGGCGATCTCACCACCATCTATCGCGATATCACCGGCAGCGGCGAAGCGCCTGCCGATATGGCCGGAATATTCGAAGCCGGGTTTCGCGAATTTCGCCGGCTGCGGCAGCAATCGGGCATCCTGCCCGAGCGGGTGCTGGACGGTGCGCGGCGGGCGATGCGTGCAGCGCAGCTGCGCGAGACAGACCGGCTTGAGGAAAGCCTTGCGACGCTCGCCACCATTGGCTCCACCAGTCCTTATGTCGGCCTGTTCGGCACCGTGTGGGGCATCATGAACTCGTTTCGTGGTCTGGGGAACGTGCAGTCAGCCACGCTGGCAATGGTGGCGCCAGGCATTGCCGAAGCATTGATTGCCACCGCCATGGGCCTGTTTGCAGCCATCCCGGCGGTTATTGCCTACAACCGGTATGCCGATCAGGTCAGCCGGCTGGAACTGCGTTACGACACCTTCGCCGAGGAGTTTTCCACCATCCTGCAGCACTACACGCATTCTGCCAAAGGCGCCCCGGCGGGGCAGGGTGGCGCATGAACAATCTGCGCAATCGCCGCCTGATGGGTGAGATCAACGTGGTGCCCTACATTGATGTGATGCTGGTGTTGCTGATTATTTTTATGGTCACCGCACCGCTGTTGAGCCAGGGCGTCAAGGTCGAATTGCCGGATGCGGCGGCCGAGCCGCTTTCGAGCGACCTGCAGGACAGTGAACCGCTGATTCTGTCGGTTGACCGTGACGGCAACCTGTACCTGAATCTCGGCGACGACGAGGAAGCGCCGCGCCAGCCGGCGCAGATTCTCAGGCTGGCGCAGACGGTGCTGGAGCGCAAACCCGATACACCGGTACTGGTCAAGGCCGATGAAGCGGCTGCTTACGGCAGCGTGATCGGCGGCATGGTGCTGCTGCAACGGGCCGGCGCGGCCAAAGTCGGGTTTCTCACCGATCCCGCCGCGCTGGATCCGCTGGATGAGAAGTAACTGTTGTTGCTAGTCAACGTATAGCCATGCCTGCTGCCAGCCTGCAACCTCTGCCACCCGGCTACCGTTCGCCGCTGACCTGGTCGGTCATCGGCCATTTACTGCTGGCCGCGCTATTCAGCAGCAGCATCGCCTTTTTGCCGGAGCAGGAATTCCAGCAGCTGGCCATCGAGGCGGTGGTCATTGATCAGGGGGCCATTGATCGTGCTGCTGAACAGGAGCGGCAGGCCGCCGCTGAAGCTGCGCGGCAGCGCGAAGCAGAACAACGCCGCCGGGAAGCCGATCAGCGACAGCGCGAGCAGCAGGCAGCGCAGGAGCGCGAAGCGGCCGATGCAGCGCGCCAGAAACGTCTGGCGGACGAACGCGCAGCCGAACAAAAACGCCGCGAGCAGGCCGAGCAGCAGCGCCGTGCTGCCGAAGCCGAGGCCGCCGAACGCCAGCGCAGGGAGGCGGAACTCGCCGCGCAACGGGCTGAAGAACAGCGCCAGGCCGAAGCACGCGCCCGCGCGGCAGCAGAAAAGCGCGAACAACAGCGACGGCAGGCGGAGCTGGCCGCGGCCCTGGAGGCCGAGGAAGCCCTGTTTGCGGCCCAGCAGTCCGGCGAGATGAACCGTTACAAGGCACTGATTCAGCAGCGTGTGCAGCGCAACTGGAAACAGCCGCCTAGTGCCGTGGCGGGTGTGGAATGCCAGGTGTCCGTGCAACAATTGCCCTCAGGCGAGGTGGTGCGAGCCCAGGTGACGCGTTGTAACGGCGATGAGATCGTGCGGCGGTCAGTGGAAAATGCTGTTTACGCGGCTTCGCCGTTGCCGCTGCCGGACGACCGCCGGTTATTTGACCGAAATCTAACTTTTATTTTTCGACCACAGATTGAAAATTGAATGTCAGGCTCAGACCTGAATTGACAGGAGTTGACGGGTGAGGATTGCACAACGCTTTGCAGGATGCATGGCAGCAGTCGGACTGTTGATCTCGGCCAGTGCCAGCGCCGAGTTAAAAATCGAGATACTGGAAGGGCTCGGTACCGCCACGCCCATCGCGGTGGTGCCGTTCGGCTGGAATGGCATCGGCGCCAAGCCCTATGAAGTTGCCTCGGTCATCTCTGCCGACCTGGCGCGCACCGGGCGTTTTACCGCGCTGCCGGCAAGCGACATGCTGCAGCGCCCGACCAGCGGCGCTGATATTGATTTCAGCGACTGGCGCATTCTGGATACCGAGGTGCTGATCATCGGCAATATTCAGCCCAGCGGGCGCGACTACACGGTTGAGTTTCGTGTGTTTGATGTGTTGCGCGGCAAGCAATTGCTGGGCTATCGCATGCCAAGCAGCAAGGCACAATTGCGCAATACCGCGCATCGCATCAGCGACCTGATTTATGAAGAGCTCACCGGCGTGAAAGGTGTGGCTGCCACCCGTATTGCTTACGTCAACGTGATCGGCGATCCCAAACAACCCACCTATCGGCTGATCGTTGCCGACGCTGACGGCTTTAATGCGCGGGTAGTGCTGCAGTCAGCCGCACCGATCATGTCACCGGCGTGGTCGCCGGACGGTCGCCGACTGGCCTACGTGTCGTTCGAGAACGGCAATTCGCAGGTGTTTGTACTGGAGTTGCGCAGCGGCACGCGGCAGCGCGTCTCAGCCCGCAGGGGCGTCAATAGCGCGCCGGTTTGGTCGCCGGACGGCCGGCAACTGGCGCTGACGCTGTCCAAGGCTGACGGCAATCTGGATATTTATACCCTGCAGCTCGGCAACCAGGTGCTGCGGCGGCTGACCAGCTGGCCGTCCATCGAAACCGAGCCAAGCTGGAGCATTGACGGCAAGGAGATCTTTTTCACCTCCGACCGCACCGGCGTGCCGCAGGTGTACCGGATTCCGGCGGATGGCGGCCGCGCCAGGCGTCTGACCTACGAAGGCAATTACAATGCCCGGCCGCGCATTTCACCGGATGGCCGCAGTCTGGCCGTGGTGCACAACGACCGGGGCAACTATAGAATTGCGCTGGTGGATGTGGAACGCGCCTACACGCAGGTGCTTAGCGACGGGGCGCAGGACGAATCGCCGAGCTTTGCGCCCAACGGCGAAGTCATTATTTTTGCTTCGCGCCAGGGCCGCAAAGGAGTATTGTCGCTGG
>CAYGKB010000132.1:0-5601 GCA_964350425.1 uncultured Chromatiaceae bacterium
AACGTGCCGGCACCAAATCGGCCGAAGTCGCAATCGCTATCAGCGGCGACGCCGCCATTACCAAAATCATTCAGATGCCTGCCAACCTGAATGAAAATGACATGGAAGCGCAGGTTGAAATTCAGGCTGACCAGTACATTCCGTTTCCGATGGAAGAAGTCAGTTTTGATTTTCAGGTAATCGGTGAATCGGAAACTGATCCGGAAATGGTTGATGTGTTGCTGGTGGCGACGCGAACCGAAAACGTTGACCAGCGTCGCGCCGCCGTTGAAGCCGCCGGCCTTAAGGCGCGCGTTGTTGACGTCGAGCCGTTTGCGCTCGAAAATGCCTGTTCATTAATGACGCACCAGATGCCCGACGCCGGCATCGGTCATCAGGTTGCGGTGGTTGATTTTGGTGCCTCCAGCACCACCTTCAGTGTGCTGGAAGACCTGCGCGTGGTTTACACCCGGGATTTCAATTTCGGCGGGCAGCAACTGACCGAAGAAATCATGCGTATTTACGGGCTCAGTCTGGAAGATGCGGGCCGCGCCAAAAAAGAAGGCGGTCTGCCTTCGAACTACCAGCCCGAAGTACTGGATCCGTTTATTGATGACATGACCCAGCAGGTCAGTCGTTCACTGCAGTTTTTCCTGGCCTCCGGCGGTGGTCGCGAACAGCCTGACCAGATTCTGGTTTGTGGCGGTTGCGCCAACATTCCGGGCGTTGCTGACCTGATTGCATCCAAGGTCGGCATCCCGACAGAAATCGGCGATCCGCTGGGCAGCATGAAAATTTCCTCGCGCGCCCGCTCGCAGGGTGTGCAGGCTGATGCAACCGCCTTGTTGACCGCCTGCGGTCTGGCCTTGAGAAGTTTTGACTAAGGGGAGTATTGCCTGATGCCAAGAATCAATCTGCTTCCCTGGCGCGATGAACTGCGGGCGCAACGGCGCAATCAGTTCTATGCGGCCATGGGCGGCGCCTTTGGTGTTGCGGCCCTGGTTGTGCTGATCGCAGTGCTGGTGCTGGACGGCATCATTGATGCGCAACGTGATCGCAACCAGTTATTGAATGATGAGATCGCCGCGCTGGACGAAACCATCAAGGAAATTCGCGACCTTGAAAGTAAAAAGGAACGACTGGTTGCGCGCATGAAGATTATCGAAGAGCTGCAGCAAAGTCGGCCCGAAGTCGTGCATGTGTTTGAAGAGCTGGTTTACACCCTGCCGGACGGCGTTTATCTGTCATCAATCAAGCAGACAGGTCAGCGCATAGAGATAAAGGGCTCGGCGGAATCCAATACCCGTGTCTCGGCGCTGATGCGCAACATCGACAAGTCCGAGTGGCTGGAAAAACCCGAGCTGGAAGTGGTGGAGGTTAAGAAGAACAACGACTCAGGACCACGCATGAGCGAGTTCACGGTATTTGCCCAGAGCGTTCGTATTACCGACGAGGAGGAAGAATCATGAACCTTCTTGAGGAACTCCAACGTCTGGACATGAATGACATCGGGCGCTGGCCCTTTGTGTTTCGCGCTGCCGCCGTTGCCATCGTGGCGGTGGTCGCAACCGCAGCAGGTATTTACCTGTTTGTGATTGAGGAAAAAATGCCGGTACTGGAACGTGCCGAAGCCGAGGAGCAGGAATTGCGCACGGTGTTTGAAGCACGTCAGCGCAAGGCCGCTAACTTCGATGCCTACGTTGAGCAGCTCGCAGAGATCGAACGGTCTTTCGGCACCATGCTGCAGCAACTGCCCGGCAAAACCGAAATACCGAACCTGCTGGTGGATATCTCGCAAACGGGTCTGGCTGCTGGCCTGGAAGAAAAGTTGTTCCAGCCCATGGCGGAAAACCGGCAGGATTTTTATGCCGAGAAACCGATCAAGATCAAGCTGGACGGCAGCTATCACGAGCTCGGCAATTTCGTCAGTGATATTGCAGCCTTGCCCCGTATTGTCACGCTGCATGACATTGAGATTGGCCCGGCAGCGAATGACGGCAGTTTCGACCAGCTCACGCTGAACGTGACGGCTAAAACATACCGTTACCTCGAAGAGGATGAATTAGGGGACGGCTGATTTGATGAGTAAGCATGTGTACAACAGTTCTCTGATTCTGCGCGCGGCACTGATCGCCGTGGCCGCGCTGACTGCCGGTTGTTCGGCGGGCGTGGACGACGAACTGCGCGGTTATATCGCCGAGGTTAAAGCGCGGCCGGGCGGCCGTATTGAGCCGCTGCCGCAGATTCGACCATACGAGACCTTTGCCTATACGGCTGACAGCGCGCGTTCGCCGTTTCAGCCGGACCGGCCGGATTCACCCTCCGCCATTGCCGGTCCCAAGCCGGTCAAGGATCGCAACAAGGAATATCTGGAGCAGTTCCCGCTCGATACGCTGGCGATGGTTGGCACGCTGGAAAATTCCGGCACAACTTTCGGTCTGGTCCAGACACAGGACGGCATGGTGCACCGGGTAACGCCCGGCAACTATGTGGGCCAGAACGATGGCCGTATCGTCGATATCAATGCGGCGGCAATACGCTTAGAGGAACTGGTGCCAGACGGTATCGGCGGGTTTTACAAACGTTCAGCAGAAATTGGGTTGAGCGACTGACCCCTGTTCTGAGGGGAGCTATCCGGGAGTAGCACAAGATGACCATAGCCAAACAAGTGCGGGACATGTTCAAAACCCGTCTCGCACAGATCACGGTTCTGGGGCTGTTTACAGGTTGGGCGATGTCTGTTGCGTGGGCGCAGGAGGCGGGTAACCGGCTTGAGAGCATTAATGCGCAGGCCCTGCCAGGCAACAAGGTTGAACTCAGCCTGGTGTTGTCCGGACCGGCGCCCGAACCGCTGGCTTTTACCATCGATCAGCCGGCGCGCATCGCGCTGGATCTGGCCGATACCGCACTGGGGCTGGACAGTCGCCGTACCGATATTGGTATCGGTGTGCTGGATACGGTGCTGGCTGCTGAAGCCGGTGGCCGCACCCGGGTGGTACTCAACCTTGACGATCTGGTGGGTTATCAGACGCGAGTTGCCGGCAACACGGTGGTGGTGACACTGGAATCACCGGTATCCACGGCAACCAATGTGACGCAGTTTGCCGCAACCGCAACTCCTGCACCGGCGCGTGACCGTGCCATCGAATCCATTGATTTTCGCCGCACCGAAGCCGGTGGCGGCCGCGTGATTATTTCTCTGTCGGACGCCGGTATCCCGGTCGACGTGCGTCAGGAAGGCGGCCAGGTCGTGGTTAACTTTGAAGACACGGCGCTGCCTGATGATTTACTTAAGCGTTACGACGTACTGGATTTTGCAACACCGGTCAGTTCTATTGATACCGTGCGGGTTGACAGCGACGCACGCCTGGTCATTGCTGCCCGAGGCGCTTATGAGGAGCTGGCCTATCAGTCAGACCGCGTATTCACGGTGGAGATCCAGCCGGTAGTCGCCAAAGAAGGCCCTGCCGCTGCCACTATCTTCAGTGGCGACAAGGAATACAACGGCGAACGCCTGACCCTGAACTTCCAGGATATCGACACGCGAGCTGTGCTGCAGCTGCTGGCGGATATCAGTGGCCGCAACATCGTGGTGTCTGACACAGTTGCCGGCAACGTGACGCTGCGACTGCAGAACGTGCCCTGGGATCAGGCCATGGACATTGTGCTGGCCACCAAGGGTCTGGATATGCGTGAAAACGGCAACGTGATCATTGTTGCCCCGGCGGATGAAATTGCCGCGCGCGAGAAAGCCGATCTGGAATCCAAGAAGGAGATCCAGGAGCTTGAGCCGCTGTTCTCCGAATTTGTGCAGGTCAACTATGCCAAAGCCGCTGACCTGGCCGAGCTGGTTGGTGAATCGGGCGAAGGTGCGTTGTTGTCCGAGCGCGGTTCGGTCGCAATCGATGCGCGCACCAATACGCTATTGATTAAAGATACGGCCGGCAATATTGCTGATGTGCGGCGCCTGGTTGCGACGCTGGACGTGCCGGTTCGTCAGGTGCTGATTGAATCCCGCATTGTCGTAGTCAATGATGACTTCAGCCGTGATCTGGGTGTGCGATGGGGTTTCACGGGTGTTGATGATCAGGGCGACAACGGCCTGATAGCGGTATCCGGTACCGGCGCGGGCACCGATGCCTATGTGCAGGCGGGCCTCGATAACATTGCCAATGGCGATCCCGTGCTGCCGATCAACGCCGTGCCGAACCTGAGCGACCGCTATAATGTACGGTTGCCGGTGGCCAGCCCGGCGGGGTCCTTCGCCATGGCAGTGCTTGATGATGACTACCTGATTGACCTCGAAATTTCTGCCGCACAGGCCGAAGGCAACACCGAGGTGATTTCCTCGCCGCGGGTGATCACGGCTAATCAGAAAGAGGCCAAGATCGTGCAGGGTGTGGAAATTCCCTATCAGGAATCCACCTCCAGCGGCGCGACCTCAACGCAGTTTAAGGAAGCGGTGCTGAGCCTGACGGTCACGCCGCAGATTACGCCGGACGATCGCATCATCATGGACCTGACCGTAACCAAGGACAGCGTTGGTGAACTGATATCGAACACCGAGGGCGGCGATATCCCGAGTATTGATACTCGCGAAGTGGTCACCCAGGTGCTGGTGGAGAACGGGCAGACGGTGGTGCTGGGCGGCATCTATGAAACCGAAAATGCCGACTTCCAGACCAAGGTGCCGTTCCTGGGTGATATCCCGGTGGTCGGCAATCTGTTCAAGAGCACTCGCAAGGTTTCGAACAAATCGGAACTGCTGGTGTTCGTGACACCGAAGATTCTGAAGGAAGGTTCGACCATTTATTAAACAATCTGGCGGGCGGTTGCATGCATGAACTCGCCCGCGAGTTTTACAGACACGGATAGTTTGTTATTTCCCGGAGACGGGCGCGTAAGGGAATACGTTATGAAGAACTTCAAGTTAACCATGATCGGTCTGCTCGCACTGGTGCTGGCGTCCTGCGGTGGCGGTGGCGGCGGTACGCTGACAGGTACGGCCGTAGTCCCCGGCGGAACCATCGCGTCGATACAGCTCGTGGCCAGTTCCAGCGATCTGTTAACCGACCAGTCCAACACCAACTTTGTGAAGATTTCGGCCGTGGTTCGCGATGGCAACAACAACATCGTTGAAGACGCCGATCTGCTGTTCAGCGCCACCAGCGGATCCATTGAAGAAGTCGACAACGGTGTGACCAACGCGTCCGGTATCGCCGAAGCCTTTCTCAAATCTTTTGGCAACATTTCCAACCGCACGGTAACCGTGACGGTATCGGCACCGGCACAGGGTGTCAGCAGTACAATTGTGATTAACGTGACGGGTACGCGGCTGGAGATTACCGGCCCCGCCAACGTGGCGCAGGGCGACAATGCAACCCTGACGCTGTCATTACTGGACGGCAACGACGCGGGTATCGCTTCACAGCTGATCAACCTGACATCGGCCAACGGCAATACCGTGCCGGCTACCGCAGTTACCAACGCCTCGGGCGACGTGCAGATTCAAGTAACCGCAGACGGCGTGAATGCGGCGCCGGACGTTATTACGGCCAGCATCCCTTCGCTGAATATCAGCGAGACCTATACATTGGCGGTGTCCAACGACACCTTCGCGTT
>CAYGKB010000133.1:0-5457 GCA_964350425.1 uncultured Chromatiaceae bacterium
GCTGCGTGCACGACGCGATATTCGCGAGGTCACATGGGGCGACGACCCGGACCCGGAATTCAGAACCTATCCCAATTCACGAAGGAGCCGTGGCTGTCATGGGAAGAACCCTGCCGACGTTTAATACTTATCTTCAGGAGGAGATCGAGGCGTGGAAGCCGTTTCGGCGGGCTTTGCGTCGGGAACAGCGCGAGGCGTTCGACCGATTGTTCACGCGGGCGCGGAATCACACCGCCGAGGCCACTTGTGCGGCCCGGGCGGTGCCATTCGATGCGTTGGTGATGGCGATTTTATTGGATCAGGAGATGGAGATCCAACGGTTGCGGGACCGGTGCGGAGGGGCATCGGTCCCGGAGGAGGAGTGAATCAGCTCTTCTTTTTCTCGGCCTTCTTGCGGTCTTCTGCATTGAGGTGAGCCTTACGAATGCGGATGCATTCCGGCGTGACCTCAACCAATTCGTCGGGCGCGATCCATTGCATTGCCTGGTCGAGGGACAGGCGACGCGGCGCGTCGGGCAGATCTTCGATGGTCGTGTTGGCGCTACGATGGTTGGTGAGCTCATTTTTCTTGGTGGGGTTACAGGGAAGGTCGTCGGGGCGGGAGTTTTCGCCAATAACCATACCTTCGAAGATGCGTTCCATGGGCCCGACAAACAACTGGCCGCGAACCTGAAGTTTTTCCAGGCTGTAGGCGCTGCTTTCACCGGTTTCCGTGGCGATCATGCTGCCGCGGTTGCGCGAAGATATCTCGCCTTTCCAGGGCTCGTAGCCGGTAAAGCGGGAGGCCATGATGCCAAGACCGCGGGTATCGGTAAGGAATTCGTTGCGGAATCCGATGAGGCCACGGGTGGGGATGACGAATTCCAGGCGGATGATGCCGGTGCCGGTGGCGTTCATGTTGATCATTTCACCCTTACGGCCGGCCATTTTCTGGATAACGGTGCCCTGATATTCCTCGGGCACGTCGATAATGGCGATTTCCATGGGCTCCAGGGTGTTGCCGTTTTCGTCCTGGTGGGTAATGACTTCCGGACGGCTGACGCAGAGTTCCATGCCTTCGCGGCGCATTTCCTCGATCAGAATGCCGAGGTGGAGCTCGCCGCGTCCGCTGACCTTGAGGCCGTCGGCGCGACCGATATCCTCAACGCGGAGTGCGACGTTGACTTTGGTCTCGCGTGTGAGACGGTCACGCAGCTGGCGCAGGGTCACGGCACGTCCATCGTCACCGGCGAAGGGGCCGGAATTGACGAGGAAGAACATGGAGACGGTGGGTTCTTCGATCTCCAAGGGGTGGAGAGCGGGGTTTTCGATATCGGGAGAGCTGAACGTGTCTCCGATCATGATGTCTTCAGGCCCGGAGATCCAGACAATGTCGCCGGCGCTGACTTCTTCGACTTCGGTACGTTCGAGTCCGCGTGTGACCCAGATGTGGCTGCTGCGCTCGTTCTGCGATGCGACAACTTCCCACTCGCCGGATTGTTTTTCGTGGTTCTTCCAGCGGACGCTGGTCCGGGTGAACCAGGCGCCGACTTTGTGGCGACCCTGGAGGATACGGCCGCAGCCGATTCGCCCGACGTACTCACTCCATGCAAGGGTACTGACCTGCATGAGGAAGGGGGCGTCGAGATCGGCTTTCGGTGGGGGAACATGTGAAATGATGGTTTCGAAGAGGTGTTGCATGCCCTCGTGTGCGTCCGTTTCAAGATCGCGGACGAGCCAGCCGTTGAGGCCTGAGCCATAGAGGACGGGGAAGTCGATCTGTTCGTCGGTGGCGCCGAGTTCGATAAAGAGATCGAATGTTTTATCGAGGGCTGCGGGCGGATCGGCCTGCGGGCGGTCGACCTTGTTCACGACGACGATGGGCTTGAGGCCGAGTTTGAGGGCGCGCATGAGGACGTAACGAGTTTGGGGCATAGGCCCCTCGTTGGCGTCGACGAGCAGGAGGACGGAATCGACAACGGAGAGAACGCGTTCGACTTCTCCGGAGAAGTCGGCGTGACCCGGGGTGTCGATGATGTTGATGAGGTAATCTTCCCAGAAAATCGAGCAGGGCTTGGAACGGATGGTAATGCCGCGTTCTTTCTCGAGCTCGTTGTTATCCATCACGCGTTCCTGAACACGCGAATTTTCTCGAAAAAGATGTGCCTCGCGGAAGATCGAATCGATCAGGGTAGTTTTGCCATGGTCGATATGGGCGATGATGGCGAGATTGCGTATTTTTTCGACGGGCGTGCTCAAAAGGGGAAATACCTCCATGAAAGTCGCGGGAGGCTGCACAGGAGAGAAAAGCACGTCAAAGGGCAAATGGGGTTGGGAGCCCGCTAACGAACGTTTCTCGATAAAAACTTTCCTGCAAGGGTTTGAATCCCCCCTTGACACGGCCCCTCCTGTCGCGCTTCCTTCCCGTCCCTTTTTGACGGAAGGATAAACGGAGAATTATGAAGAGAACATTTCAACCAAACAATCGCCGTCGCGCCAAGAAGCACGGTTTTCGCCTACGCATGTCCACCAAGAACGGCCGCAAAATCCTGGCACGTCGCCGGGCCAAGGGTCGCCATCGCTTGACCGTTTCCGACTGAGTCGGAACGTGACGGCAATGGAGGACGATTGTTCCGCAAAGACATTTTTGCGGAAAGACCGTCTTCTTATCAAATCCGAATTCGACGCGGTATTTGCCGGGGGGCGCAAAGTTGTGCGCCCCTCGGTTGTCGTATTTGCACTGACCCGCGGGGAATCCGCAGACCGGTCGCGGATCGGCTTGGTCACAAGCCGCCGCGTGGGCAAGGCGACAGTCCGCAATCGCCGACGCCGGCAAGTGCGCGAACTCTTTCGCCTGAACCGTGGGCTACTAACCCAGCCGATGGATTTGGTGGTGGTGTTTCGCCAGCGCCTCGAAGTTGTCAAGTTTTCCGACTTGCAACGAGACCTGCTTGGAGCTTTCGAAAAGCTTGCAAAGCGGGACTAGAACGCCGTGTCGAGGGATACCTTGTCCCGCATGCGCTGCAATAGTTGCTCGCGTCCGGTCTCACGCCCCTGCTCTTCCAATGTTGCCCTGATTTCCTCGCGCGCCTGTTCATAAGGAATGGTGACGGCGGGGATATTTGCGACTTTCTGTATGATAAAAGTGCCGACGTTGGTTTTGACCGTGCCCAGTGCGCCAACGGGCATGGTGAAGGCCAGGTCTTCGAGCTCGGCGATATAGGCGCCACGGGCGAAGGGTTCCAGATCGCCACCGCGGTCCCGGCTTTCATGGATACTTTCCGCCAGGGCGATGGCGCGAAAATTCTCCCCGGAGTCAAGCCGCTGGAGAATTTCCCCCGCGATGGTCTCGTCGGGTACCAGAATCAGACGGATCTGAACCATCTCCTTCGACTGGTATTGGTCGATATCCCTGTCATAGACGGCACGAATTTCTTCCTCGGCCGGATCCGTTGATCCGAGTTCCGATTCCAGGGCCCAGTCCTGGAAGAGCTGGCGAATCTTGCGGCGGGCCACAACGCGTTCGCGCGGGGTGTACTGGTCGGAGCGAAGCTGGATCCAGCGGAGCACGAGCAATTGCTCGTCGAGCGATTCTCGGAAACTTTTCTCAAGTTCGGTGGTGCGGGGACGATCGGCAAGGAACTCCTGAAGCGCGAGGTTGTAGTCGAGCTGGCTGACCGCGAGTCCGTGTTTGCGAAAAACAACGGGTCCCTCGCTACCGTCGGTGGGTGGAGCGGTGAGTTGAAGCCAGAAGATTTCCGACTCGGTATGCTTGCCTGTGTCATTTGTTGCGGAAAATGCTGATGCTGCAGAGGATCGCTCGGGAGTAACTGTGACGGGGGAACTTTCCGGCGGTGCCTCCGGAGTTGCTGTCGGAGTGACGCACCCGACGGTTCCCAAGGCGAGCAGGAGCAGGATTCCGGCAAATCTGGATTCGGTTCTCATTATAGTTCGCATGATGGCCTTGGAAAAAAGGATAGCTCCAGAGAGAATTCGCGACGTGAGGGGAGCACCGTCAATTTGTTTGTGCGGACCTTGCGCGTGTTGGGGCGCATCTTGACTTTGTTCCCGGTTTCATGAGTCAGCTAAGGGCAACGTTCCCGTTATGGAGGCTGCTCCCAATGAAACCTGGCAAAAAAATGGACCCACTTACCCGAATCGAGCTCGATGCAGAACAGCGCGCTCAGGAATACAAGCGCAAGCTCATCAAGGAAGGCCTCGAACGCCTCGCCGCCGAGCAATCGGAGGCTCTTTCCCCCCCTAAGGAAGACATTCTATCGCCGGGTGAAGAGCCGCCCCATCACCCTCATGACGACCGCCGGTGAGGTCACTGCCACCGTCCTTTACTGCCAACTGCGCGAGTCCGGTGAATGGGTGTCACCCTTTCGCGAGACCTGTGGTCTGGAACCCCGTCAGACGACGAGTCCCGAGCTTGAACGCCGCCTCTGCCTGACGGCGACAGCCACGTTCTCTTACGAAAAGGCGGCTCAGGTCTGCGCCCTTTGGGGCTCGCCGATCGCCGATGATTCCACCATTTACCGCCATGTGCAGGCCGCCGGGCTGCGAGCAAAAGAGGCCGAGGCGCGCCGTGTGCAAAATTCCCGGATAAGCTCCTCGAAGGAGAAACTGACACGCGAAGCTGCGGAGCGTCTGCTTACGGAGGCGCCCGGCGGCTTCTCGCTCCTCATCATGGTGGACGGTTGGATGGCCCGTGAGCGGGGCGAGGACTGGGGGAAAAAGCCCAAAGAAACGCCGGGAAATCGCGTGGCCTGGCGGGAAACCAAGACGGGCATTATCCTGCGCAATGACCATCGCGCCGAGACTCAATCGGGTCGCCATGTGGTTATTGAAAAGGCAGTGGTCACGCATCAGGGCGAGTGGAACGGTCTGGCAGAAAAACTCTACGCGGAGGCCCTTCGTCGTGGCCTGATGCAGGCACGCGAGGTTTTTCTGGTGGCCGACGGCGGTATCTGGATCTGGAATCTAAAGGAATGCAAGTTCCCCCGGGCCACCGGAGTACTCGATTTCTACCACGCCATCGAGCACCTGTATGCCTGCGGACGGGCGCTGTTCGGAGAGAAGGAGAATGAGAAGGTCGAAGCCTTTGTGAAGCCGCTTCGTCATCAACTACGCCACGGCGGCGAGGCGGGATTCCTGAAAACGATCGGGGACTTGCGCGAACTGCTGAGCGATCTCGGCGATGACGAGGAGCGCCTTGGGGAGGTACACCGCCAACAGAACTACTTCGCCGGGCACGGCGAGCATCTTCATTACAAGGAGGTGGAGCAACGTGGGTGTCCGGTGGGATCGGGAGCCATGGAATCGACCTGCGCCCAACTTCAGAGCCGCTTTAAACGAACCGGCCAGTTCTGGGAAGAGGAAGGAAAATCCCGCCTCATGGCCATCGAGGTGGCAGAGCGAAACGGCGATGACGATGAACTTTGGTTCTACCGACGGGAACTGGAGTGAGATGCGCCC
>CAYGKB010000134.1:0-5434 GCA_964350425.1 uncultured Chromatiaceae bacterium
GCCGTCCGCGGCCTGAAAGAACTGCTGGTTGAGTGGCTGCAATTCCGCTTGCAGACGGTGCGCCGGCGGCTGGAATTCCGGCGCGATCGTGTGCAGGAGCGCCTGCACATTCTCGACGGCCTGCTGGTCGCCTACCTCAATATCGATAAGGTCATCAAGATCATCCGCAGCGAGGATGAGCCCAAGCCGGTGCTGATGAAAAAATTCAAACTCTCGGATGTGCAGGCTGAGGCCATTCTGAACCTGCGCCTGCGCAATCTTGCGCGACTTGAAGAGATGAAAATCCGCGGCGAGCAGGATGAACTGCAAAGCGAACTGGACGACATACTCAAAACGCTCAAGAGCAAGGTTCGCATGAATAAGTTGGTGCGCGGTGAGCTGCTTGAGGCGGCTGACAGGTTTGCCGATGAGCGCCGCACGACGCTGGTGGAGCGTGACTCGGCACAGGCACTGGACGAGGCCGACCTGGTTCCCAGCGAATCGGTCACCGTGATTCTGTCGGCGCGCGGGTACGCGAGGGCGGCCAAAGGGCATGATGTGGATCCGCGGGCGCTTGGTTACAAGTCGGGCGACGAGTTCCTGAGCGCTGCGCGTGGGCGCAGCAATCAGCAGGTAGTGTTTGTCGACAGCAAAGGCCGTGCGTATACCTTGATTGCACATACGCTGCCGTCATCGCGCGGCCATGGTGATCCTCTTACCGGCCGCTTCAAACCGGCTGATGGCGCGACCTTTGCCGGCGTCATGGCGGGTGATCCTGAACAGTGGTGGCTGGTTGCCAGTGATTCGGGTTACGGATTTTTTGTGCAGATGCAGGAGTTGTTTACCCGCGCGAAAGCCGGCAAGGCAATGCTGCGTGTGCCGGATGGCGGCCGGGCGCTAATACCGGTGACGGTGGCGGCAGACGATTTCGCCGAGGACACGCTGGTGGCTGTGGCGGGATCAGCCGGGCATCTGCTGGTGTTCCCCTCAGAGGAAGTGCCGGAAATGGCGCGCGGCAAAGGTATTAAGTTGTTGGGTGTTCCAGGACCCAAATATAAATCCGGCGAGGAGCAAATGGTTGCCGCTGCATTATTGGAGCCCGGTGATAATTTGCTGGTGCACTGCGCGGGCGGGCGCACCATGACACTCAAATGGAAAGAAATTGAAGGGCGGTATCTTGGCGAGCGCGGTCGTCGCGGCAGCCTGCTGGCAAAAAATTACCGGCGTGTCGAGCGCCTTGAAACAGAGAGCAAAAGCGCGGTGGCAGCGGAGGACTAGTCCTTGGCTTTGTGCTGCGAAAAGGCTTTATCCACTTCCTGCTGTTCGAGAATCTGACTGGCAGTCATCTCATCCTCGTAGTCCTGCTCCAGCAGTCCTAGTGCCTGTGTCAGCGTGGCCGACAGTTTGTCGTCCTGGGTGTCCTGCAGCCTGCGGCTCAGTGACTCCAGGTCGGTAATGTCGATGTCGGCGGCATCGTCCGCATCCATGTCGGATTCCATATCCAACGCTACTGCTGGCAGTTCTGCCGTGGCCGAATCAAAACCATCAGGCATCTCGACGGTCGCTGCACCATTGTCCATGTCCACGGTTTCGTCAGTTGATGCCGGAATCTCCGCAGTTTCATCGAACAGGCTGCGCATCGTGCCGGTATTGTCCATGCTTTCGCCGGCATGCTCGGCAGTCGCACCCAGAGGAGTATTCAGGCGCGGCGCTTCGAACCTGGCAGTCTTGTCGCTGTCATTTTCTGCCTCATCGAGACCTTCCAGCAGACTGTCAAAGCTGGCTGATTCGCTCTCCGTGTCGTCACCCGCATGCAGACTGACGCGCGGCGCGTCGCCCTGAGTCGCGGTCAGATCTACGTCTACAGTGGTATCCGGTTGGTCATTCGACCCGATCTCGACATCAATGCCGCCGCCGCCGTAGGCCGGACGTACCGGCTTGAACTCGGTGGCTTCAGGCTGCGCTGCGACCGCCGCGGGAACGGCTGCCTGCGCCGCCTTGCGGCGAGCCCGACCATCCAGCAGCGGGCCGAGAATGTTCCGGCCCAGCATTGCCAGCGCCAGCAATATGCCCATGAATATGCCGGCCAGGGCAGCGACCCATGAACTCAGCCCGGCAGGCTGGGGTTCTGGCGCGGCTGTCGGCATGGTTTCTGCCGATTCATTTGCCGCAACCGCATTGGTGTCTGCGGCGCCGTCGGTGACGGCGCTTGCGGTATCGGTTTCGTCGGCAAACGGCGAATCGGTTGCGGCCGGTGCAGTGGCCTCCTGCGCGAGATTAGCCTCGCGAATTTCGCGCAGCAGTTCGGCGTTGCTGACGTCTGCAACGCCGTCTTCTTCAGGACGGCCCAGCGTTACATTGACCTGTTTGCTGCCGGAGATGCCGGCGGAGTCGTTGGCGCTCAGTGCCGACGCAAGCGGCGCATCGCTGTCCTGCGCGACGACGGTCGGCGCAGCGGTGCCGTTGAGTTCCTCCAGTGACGGAATCTCCAGCACAGCTCCCAGTTTGATCATGTCGCGATTGCCGCGAATAAATGCACGCGGATTCGCGGCGAACAGCATATCGGCCACCCGCCAGGTGCTGCCTACCGGACGGCCCTCGACACGCTCGGCAATAACCGACAGCGTATCGCCGTTGCGCACCCGGTAGCGCTCGCCTGCCGCAATGCCGGCGCGACTCGGCGCAAGCCTGCTGCTGTTGCGTGCTGGTGCCGGTGTATTGCGGCCCTGCTGTCTGTCATTGGCAGAGTTGCGGTCGGCGGCCGGTCGGCCGCTCTGCGTCGCAGTCTGCTCCACCGGAGCCGCCATTGGCAGGTTCAGCATTACTACGTAGCTTTTGCTCAACGCTATACCGCCCGGACAGTCTACCTGCAGGCGGATTTCGTACATGGGCTCATACAGCGGTTGCGTGGAGCGAATCTGAATCGGGTAGTTGCCCGGCGTCGTGCCGCTTTGTGCGCTTACCTTGAGTCCCTTGGGGCTCTTCAGGCCGTCGCCTTTGGCTGCTGGTGTACTGACGCAGTTTGCGGCGATCATTTCGCCCGGACCCAGCCGTGCAGTCGTGCTGGCAACCAGCGGCTGGCCAAGCCCGGACTGCACCCGCAGATCGCCCAGTGATACCGCGCGCGCCGGTTGCGACTGCATTACCGCCAGGGCCACACCGGTCATCAGCAGGCAGCGTGATGACAGGCTGCCGGTGCCGGAGAATTCGGCAGGCAGCTTCTTACGGCCCAGTACCCGGGCGATATCGGTGGCAAGTGACACGCGTTTTTTGTCAGCTGACATCGGTATAAATCCTTGGGGAGTTAATCCCTGTCTCAATCCTGCCCTTTATATGCAGGGGTCTGTGATTGCGACATAACACCACTACTCGGGCCGTCAATATGCGGCCGGGTTCTCGTTTTTTCAGCCCTTTGTGACGGCGCCGTGCTTAACGTGAACTGCGTCACAGTTTCATGCCTGCATCTGCAATGCGCGGGTCGTTACGGTGGACTGGCTGGTGTCCTCTATAACGATTTCACTTTTCTGCACGTAGTTGCCCTGGATGTAGGAAATGCCCAGTTGCCAGAGCACTGCCATAGTGTTGGCATCCTGTACCCGCTCGGCCACCGTCGCGATACCTTGTTCCTCTGCCATCCGGGCCAGTTGCTGCACAGTATTCTGCGCTTCAGCATTCTTGTGCAGGCCCTGCATCAGGCTGCCGTCGAGCTTCACCAGGTCCATCGGAATCCTTCCCAGCACCTGCATGGAATCGTCCGCTTTGCCAAAATGCTCGATAGCAAAGCGGAAGCCCATCTCCCGCAGCTTTTCAGCCAGCTTGCGGGTCTGCGCCAAATGTCGGGTGGCCACTTGTTCATCAACTTCAAAACAGATTCGGCCGGGGGTTACCTGGGCACGCTCCAGCTGCGACTGCAGCCAGTCACACAGACTCTCGTCGAGTACGGAATCACGCGACAGCCGCACAAATAACAGTTCGGCATTGTTGGTCAGGCAAAATGAAATAGATGCGCCGATGACCCAGCGGTCAATATTTTTCGTCATGCCTGTACGTTCGGCGACAGGCATGAATTCGGCGGGCAGGATGGTATTGCCTTCTTCGTCGAGCATACGTACGAGGATGTCGTAGGCGTCGGCGATCTCGCTGTTCAGCCCGGCGATGGGCTGATGTTCGAGACGAAAGCGATTCTCCATTAGTGCGCCGCGAATGCGTGGCACCCAGATATTGTCATCCTGACGCACCTGTTTGGCCGCGCCGCTGGATTCGCTGAACCCGACCCGGTTACCACCTTTCTGGCGAGCAGCCCGGCAGGCCCGCTCGGCTTCGGCGACGATCTTGTGAAGATCGGGCTTGGCGCTGTCCATTTCGCACAGGCCGACGCTGCAGGTCAGGACCGTAGAGCGTTTCTCATACTCAAATTCAGCATCAGCAACATTTTGCACGAAAGCCTCTGCCCAGGCCTCGACATCATCCATGTTGCCGCGTTCCAGCAGCACCGCAAACATAGTTCCGCCGAAATGGCCGTAGATGTCTGTTGGCTGTGCGTAATCACGCAGCAAGCGGGCAAACTGGGCGATTACGGTATCGGTGCCGAGAATGCCAATGTCATTGGTGGCCCGTGAAAAACGGTCAATGCGCACGTATGCGATTGCGCGGACGCCGCCGGCCAGCTTTTCTTCGAGCCGCGCCGCTGCAGTGTCAGCGAAATGCCGGCGATTGAAAAAGCCGGTGACCTGATCGCGCTGTAGACTTTTTTCCAGCAACGCTACCGGAGCGCTGTTTTCATTGTTCGGTTTGACCAGCATGCGAACCGCTGGTTCGCCATCGTATTCCACGTTTTCCAGGCAGAAATCTACCCGGAATTCTTCGCCATCATTGGTCAGGCCCGTAATTTCCAGCGCATCGTCCTGCCATTTGCCGCGCTGACACGCAACCACTCCGCCTTTGAGTGCCGGCTGATCGGCCTGGCTGCATAAGTCCATGATGGGGTAGCCGGTAAGGTCGGCATCTTCGGGGTAGCCGAACAATTCAAGCCAGGCAGGGTTGGTATTGACGATGATGCCTTCCTGCACATCGGCAATGGCTTCCACCGAGACCTGCTTCAGGGAATGCAACTCATGTTTGTACTGGTTAGCGGAGTTCATCACGCGTTCCAGCGATTTTTCCAGCCGACAGGTGCGCATCTCACGGGCGGCAACGGCGCGGAAGCGTTCAATATTGTCGAGCGAGACCAGATCGCGCGCGCCAGCTGCAAGCGCGGCAGCAATAGATGACTCATCAATTTGGTCACCGATCAGCAGCAGCGGTACTTCGGCGCCGTCACCACGGCACAATTGCGCGCTGCGTTCGATGGCGGTCGAGTCGCTGTCGAATAATACGATCAGATCAGGATGGTTCGCGGCTATAGCGGCTGAGAGTTCGCCGGTGTCGGGAATTCGCTGGCAATGCGCAGCATGAC
>CAYGKB010000135.1:0-5427 GCA_964350425.1 uncultured Chromatiaceae bacterium
TATTCGCAACGTTGAGCCGCCCTCCGCGGCCGGGCTTGAGCGCATCAAACGCTCGCGGACTTTGTCCCTGCCCGGCCGCTGGGAGACCAATGGCGCCGTGCTCGCCGCCATGGCGGAAATTGTCAGTTTCGATCTGCCGGACGACTACTGGAACAACTATGCCGGAAATCTGGAAGCCCTGTCGCTGGACGAAGTTGCCGCCGCCGCGGTTGACGCCCTGGCGCCGGATCGCCTGATCTGGGTAGTGGTCGGCGACCGCAAGAACATCGAAGCCGGGCTGCGCGCACTCGACATCGGCGAAATCCGTTTTATTGATGCGGAAGGCAACCCGGTGACCCAACCGGCCGGCTGATCACGGCGCCTGTAAGCCATGCCAACGCAAAAGCGGTTTTTCTACGGCTGGGTCATCGCCGCAGTCTGCGTGCTGGTGTACTTCTTCACCAATGGCATGACCATTTTTGTGCCGCAATACCTGTTTCCGCGCTTCATGGAAGACTTCAGTGCGGATGCGGGACAAGTGAGCATTACCGCAACTATCAGTTTTCTGGGAACCGCCGTCATGGCACCGTTTGTCGGCTGGCTGATAGACCGGATCGGAGTGATACGCGTCATCCGCACCGGTCTGCTGTTTCTCGCGGTGTGCTTTTGCCTGTACCCGTTTGCGGCGGACCTGAACCAGCTGTACTTGCTGCACGTGGGTTTTGCGGCCGGTCTGGTGCTATGCGGGCTAATGCCCAACGTGGTGCTGCTGTCGCAATGGTTTGTGCGCTATCGCGGCGCCGCGGTTGGCCTGCTGACATCGGCATCCAGCGTGGCCGGCGCTGTGATGCCGCTGGCGATTGCACCGCTGGTGCTGAATCCTGACTACGGCTGGCGCTGGGGCTTCGGTGCGCTGGCCGCGGCTTTCATTACCTTCGGGCTGCTGCCCGGCTTGCTGGCCCTGCGCGCCTCACCGGCCGAGATGGGCCAGCAACCCGATGGCCGGCCGGCCCCCGCAGCTGCTGATTCCATGCGCAATGCCGACAACGGCGTTGAGTTTGGCACAGCGCTGCGGTCGGTAACCCTGTGGGCGCTGGCGATCAGTTCTGCCTGTTTGTGGTTCAGCATCTCCGCGATTAATAGCCAGGCAACCATTTTTTTTGAGCAGGATGCCGGCCTGTCAGCCGCCAATGCCACTTTCCTGTATTCAACCATCTTCTGGTTTGGAATTGCCGGCAAGTTTCTGTTTGGTGCGCTCAGCGACCGCATACGCAAACAGCGCGTCATGCTGATAGCCGCCATATTGTTATTTGCCGGCAGCCTGCTGGTTTTCGCCCCCGGCGCAGAAGGCTGGCAGCTAACGCAGAATATTACCCAGCTCATCATCTTCGCGGTGGTGTTCGGTCTTGGCTACGGTGGCAGCTTCACCATGATTCAGCTGGTTTGCGTCGAATGTTTCGGCCAGCGAGCGCTGGGCAAATTGCTGGGCATTATTATTTTTGTTGATTCACTGGGCGGCGCCCTGGGAATTGCGTTGTCGGGACAACTTAAAGCGAACACCGGCAGCTACCTGGTGCCCTTCGCGGCCGTCGCCGTGGTTGCCTTTGTTGCTATTATCAGTGTCCTGCTGATCAGGCCGCTGCAGCCCGCCAAAACCGCATGAAAATCGATCCTAAATCACGCGCCGTCACCAGCTTCTTCATGGTGGCAGCAATCATCGTGATGCTGGCACTGGCGTGGTCAGTGAGTCGCGACGACGCTCCCGCTGATCTACCGACCGCGACGGCACCTGCAGACTGAGCGACTATTGCTGTCGAGCGGGTGTCCGAGGCGAGCGCAGCAGGGACAGCGAAAGCGAGCCGAGGCCACAGTAAGCGGAGGCAAGGAAGCCGACGCGAACGGCCCGACAGGGCAATAATCGCTCAGTCTGCAGGCGTCGGTGATTCAGTTAGTTTGCGGGTTTCACAAAGCGCAGTGTGAAGCGGTCACTCTCGCCGATGGCAAGGTATTTGTCCTTGTCCTGATCCTTCAGCCGCAATGTCGGCGGCAAGGTCCAGACGCCCTCGGGGTGATCCTTGGTATCGGCCGGGTTGGCATTGATCTCGGACTTTTCCTGGAACACGAAGCCGGCCGCTTCGATCATGGCGATGGCGTAGTCTTCGTTAACGTATCCGCTTGTCGCTTTGGGATCCTGCTCACTGCCGGGCACACCCCGGTGTTCAACGACGCCCAGCACGCCGCCCGGTTTCAACGCGTCGTACATGGCCTGCAGCATCATCTGCTGCGAACCGCGCGGCATCCAGTTGTGGATATTGCGAAAGGTAAGCACCGCATCAACGCTGCCGGGCTCGGCCGGCTGCAGCAGGTCTGGCGGCATAAGCACAGTCACCCGGGTCTGATCATAGTATTGCGGGTATTCGGCCAGCTTGGCGGCATAACCTGCTGCGGCTTTCTGAATAAACGGTATTTCGGAGTTCGGATCCCAGCCGGCGGCGATGTAGGTTCCCGAATCCCGCAGGTATGGCGCCAGCACCTCGGTGTACCAGCCGGCGCCGGGCCAGATTTCCATAACCACCTTGTCGTCACTGATGCCGAAAAATTCCAGCACTTCCGCAGGATGCCGCCATGCGTCACGAGCTTTGTGGGCGGCACTGCGATGCTCACCTGCCAGCACCTTGTCCAATTTGGCAAGGTTTACAGCAGCGGCCGACTCGTCGGCGGTGGTGCAACCTGTTGAGACAGTAAACAGCAGAACAGCGGCAGCTGATTTCAGGGCGACGTACTTGAAGGGCAACATAGCGACATCCGGTAGTTGTGGCCAAAGCGAATGTGGCTCAGCTTAGAACAGGGCGAGTAAGTTCCACAAGCCGGGGAACAGCCGTGTCCGTTACAGGCTTGCCCTCGCCTGTTCGGCCTGCCAGCCCAGTTCGGTGACCGCGCAACCATCGGCAGAATGCTGAAATCGCAGCGCAAAGTATTGGCCGGGTTCGCTGAGCGCCAGACCGACCACAAAGCCGGGCAGACGCGCCTGCCCTGATGCACTTCCCGCGGCAAAGTCGGGTCTGAAAAACCACGACTCCGCACCGCCATTACCGGCCAGCAGGCCGCGCCGGTGCAGGGCCAGCAGAAAACTGCCCAGCTGGCGCTGCAATTCCTGCCAGACGCGCGGGCCTGAATCGAGCGCCACGATCCAGCGCGTACCCCGCCGAATACGCCGCGCCGCAAACAAAATCCGCGCGCGCATGTCGAGTTCGTCAAAACCACCTGCCAGGCTGGCGTGCCGCGCTTCGGTCACATTACCGCGCAATTGCAGGTGCAGGGCACTGCGCTGCACCAGCGAATTGATACCGGCGCGCACCAGACGAATGCTGTCATCAGCTTCAATACCGGCAGCCGGGCGCAGTCCGCCGCGCGGCATGGTCATGGGCTCGTCATGCAGGCGGTGCATGCCGCGGGTCCGTTCCACTTCCGCAAGGGCCGCAGCCACCGCACCGGTCGCACTGGCCAAAACGGTTTCACCGCTGGCATTTTTCATCTGCACGCAGGGATACCAGGTCACCGTATTGGGGCTGGCAAAGTCGGAACGCCGCTGATCGTTGACGGCGGCGTCGACCGATTGCCAGCGAGCCGGCGGATCGACAATCAGTAAGGCCTGATGCCGGCGGCAGAAATTGTCCGCGGCGAACAGCGCCACCGGCCCGATAGCAGCGTCAGCAGCACCGGAAATAAGACAGACATGCGCGAGGTCGGCCACCGACTCAAGAGCGCTGAACCCGGTGCCGCTTTCCCGCGAGCCGACCAGATCGTAGTCACTCGGCGCGGGACTGTTGAGCCGCGACGCAAAGGCACTGACATAGCCGGATTCCTTGATGGACCCGGGGCGAATGGTAAGCACCGGACGCTCTTCCGGCGCGACGCCATGCAGGCGGACCAGTTCCGACTGAACCAGCACTTTGCCTATATAGTCGCGACTACCCGGATCGGTAGTGACCGCACGAAAATATTCCTGCTCGTCAATCCATGCCGAATCCTCGGAACGCAGTCGCTGAATCACGATATTGAAACTGCGGGTTTCATCCGCAGGGATACTGTCGTAGTCAACCGACGCGCGCAGAAATTCCAGCGGCCCGGGGTTACGGGCTTCCAGCACCAGGTCACCGGCAGGACTGTGCAAAACAATCCGGTTGCGTTCGCTGCAGGCACTGACCCTGACCACGACGGCATTGCGCCCGCCATTGGCAAAAAACTGGCGAATTGCAAATCGCATGCGGCAGGGATATTCCGGAACGCCGAAACGCTTGTCGAACTCTTCGCTGCTGGTGATGGCGACAGCATGGTCAACCGGTCCGCGCGGTGCCGGACCGATGAAGGCGGTAACAGATTCGGCGTCTACGGGAATGTCCGCAAACCCGGCCGGGTTGCGAGATTGCCTGTCGTTGGCATCAAAGTCTTTCGACATCAATGAGTTACCACGGTCCGTCGCGGATACACTTTAGTTTGCCTCATCAGGCTGCAGATGCGCAACAAGATTGTTGACCTGTTCGACGCTGTCAATTATCGCGGCAGGTGCCGGTGCTGCGGCCAGCACGGGCAGGGGAATTCCCAGCGCGGCGGCGCGCACGTTTGCTACGCGCTGTGTATCGGCTGCATCCGTAATATCTGTTGTCGCAATAACTTTTGCGAGCAAGTCGTCGAGCATGCGCTGCGGGTCGCGATCGTCATCCTGCAGCGGTGCGTGCGCCTCGAGCAACAACTGACCGTCATGCCAGCCGAGCAAAAACGGCTCATTAACGATATTGACCTGGACGCCCACCGGCGCCGCCTCAAACAGCGCTTCAATATTTTCGGGAAACAGGCGCACACAACCGTGACTCACGCGCATACCGACACCGGCAGGCTTATTGGTGCCATGAATCAGGTAAGAGGGCATGCCCAGCACAAGCACGAACTTACCCAAAGGGTTGTCGGGGCCGGGCATGACCCGCGGCGGCAACGGATTACCTTCTGCGGCATATTCCCGACGAATGGACGCAGGCGGAAACCAGACCGGATCGCGGCCCTTGGATGTTACCGTGGTAATGCCCGTGGGCGTCTCGGCCCCTTCCCTGCCGATGCCTATCGGGTGAGTAATCACTTCGCGCCCGCCTTCGGCGTTGGGAGGCGGAAAGAAAAACAACCGTTTGCTGGCGATATTGATAACGATCCCTTCGCGCTCAACATCAGGCAGCACGAATCGCGTCGGCAATAAAATGCGGGTGCCCTCACCCGGCAACCACGGATCCACGCCGGGATTGGCTTCAACCAGTTCGTCAAAACCGAGATTGTAGGTGCGCGCTATATCAACAAAGGTATCGAGATCGCCGGCCTCAATGACCTGTAACTCGCCAACAACCTGCTGATCCGCAGCGAGCAGAAAACGATCGCTGACAATAGGCGGGCGGCCATCCG
>CAYGKB010000136.1:0-5344 GCA_964350425.1 uncultured Chromatiaceae bacterium
GGCAGGAAATTTCCGGTGGTGAGGAATTGATCCAGGTGGGCAACTACGAAACCTCATCCCGCGCCTATGTAGGCCGATTTAATTTCAAAGGCACACAACAACAGCAGCGAATTGGCGAACTGTCAGGCGGTGAACGCAACCGGGTGCACCTGGCCAAGGTGCTCAAATCCGGCGCGAACATGTTGTTGCTCGACGAGCCCACTAATGACCTCGACGTGGAAACACTGCGCGCTCTGGAAAATGCCCTGCTGGATTTCCCCGGCTGCGCGGTGGTGATATCGCATGACCGCTGGTTCCTCGACCGCATTGCCACCCACATCCTGGCCTTCGAAGGCAACAGCCATGTGGAATTCTTCCACGGCAACTACGAAGAGTACGAGGAAGACCGCAAGCGCCGGCTGGGCGATGCGGCTGCCGAACCCCATCGCATACGCTACAAACCACTGAGCGGCTAGCAGGGCGGGCACCGGCCCGCCCGAGGCTGAAAACAAGGGTATATAATCACTGCATGCACCTGGATTCCAGTAACCGCTTGCACCGTGGCGCTGCCACCACCATGGACTGCCCGCATTGCCGCAGTCATGCCCACATGCACCCGACCGCCACGCCGGATTTCCGCGCGCTGCGGCAAACCCGGCCGGAACGCACCGGCATGGTGTTTCAATGCGGCGCCTGCGGCATGCCGGTGTTTTGCAGTTATCGCATCGTTAACTTTGATGTGCATCGCATTGATCTGCAGCCGCTGCCAAATGACGCGCCGCGCGCCGAAGAACGTTTCAGCTTCAATTATCTTCCCGATGGCGTAGCAACATTTTTTCGCAACGCGCTGGGTTGCTATGAACACGGGCTGATGCAGGCATTCGCCGTGATGTGCCGCATGACCACCGAAGCCATGATCAATGACCGCGGCGAAAATGAAAAAATGAAATGCATGGCACAGGTGGATGAAATTGCTGAACTGGCTAACCTCACCGATGCCGAATACCGTGATCTTTGCGCCATTCTGTTTGACAGCGGCACGGGCACGCTGCTGGACGCCGTTGATCTGGATAAAGGCATGTCCGCAATATTGCTGGAAACCATGAAAGACATGCTGCACCACGCTTATGTGCGTCGCGGCCGGCTGCAGAAAACCCTGCGCATGCGGCGCTTTTTTGCCGATCCGCGGGATGAAGACTCTTCGCCCGGTGATCGGCCAGCGCATGGCCCGCTCGCGGGCGACCCCGATGAAACTGTACTAAGCATTCTGCGACCGGATCTGAAACGACCGACCGGCACAGACTAAGCCGGCAGATTCGCGACCGCCGCATGCTTTATCTCGTCTACCTGGTTGATATCGAAGACAACATGCCAATCAGGCAAAAGTTGCTGGATGACCATATGGAATATATGGGCAGGCACCTTTCAGCAATCAGGCTAGGCGGACCATTATTGAATGCCGAACAGCAACAGCCGCTGGGCGGCATGTTGATTGTTGAAGCACCGTCGGAGCGGGAGATACAGGCAATTATTGAAGCCGATCCCTATCACAAGGCAGGCTTGTGGCGTGAGGTTCACATTCATCCCTACAAACCCATTATAGATTCGTGGGATAAAGCCTGAGTTCCGGGCGCAACCGCCATGCTGATAACCCTGTTGCTGGCCGCGCACATTGCAGTGCTGGGTTACTGGCTCGGCGCGGATCTTTGCATTAACAGCACCTTTCGCTTCGTGTCGCGGGCATCGGCGATGCCCTATACGGAGCGCAACGGGCTTATGGAGCACGTGCTCGATATAGATCAGCATGTGCGCTATGCACTGATACTGCAGATAGGTCTGGGAACAGCTTTGGCCGCCTTATTTGGCTATTTGCCAGGTGGCACCGTGCTGGCAGCAATTGCCGGCATGGTGGCTTTAGCCTGGCTGGCACTGGTTGAGCTGACTCATCGACGACGGCACCAGCCAGCCGGCATAGTGCTGAGCAAAGCAGACCAAGGCATCCGCTACTTTGCCGTTGCGCTGGCGCTATTAGCGGGTGCAGCCGCCCTCACCGGCCATCTCGACCTGAGTGGCTGGCTGGCCATAAAACTGCTGCTATTTGCCGGTGTGATCGTTAGCGGCATCGGGATACGCATCGAGCTTAGAAAGTATTTTCGCATCTGGCAGGAAATTGGTGCGGCGGGCTCAACACCGGAACGCGAACTATTGCTCTGGCGTCGCTATATCTCCGCCACCAGCGTGTTGGTAATACTTTGGCTATGCGTTACCGGCATTGCCTTGCTCAGCGTGTTCAAACCACTGTAGGCGAATATCTCGGAGGGGCATCAGTCTACCCAGACACGCGCATTGCGGAACATGCGCAGCCACGGCCCGTCCTCGCCCCAATCAGCAGGCGCCCAGGAATGAGTCGCAGTGCGATGCACGCGTTCCGGATGCGGCATCAGCAACGTCACCCTGCCGTCGGCGGTCGTTGCACCTGCAATGCCGGCGGGCGAGCCGTTGGGGTTGGCCGGATAGTTCTCAGTGGGGTTGCCGTAGTTATCGATATACCGAGCCGGTGCCCTGCCTGCACGCATAAAAGCATCCTGCTCGTCCGCTGACGGAAACTCAGCCCGGCCTTCGCCGTGCGAGGTGGCGATGGGCAGACGGGCACCCTGCATGCCAGCCAGCAGAATAGACGGCGAATCGGTGACTTCGACCATACTGAGGCGCGCCTCAAACTGCTCGGAACGGTTGCGCACAAAGCGCGGCCAGTGCTCGCTGCCGGGAATTATGCCCTGCAGATTGGCCAGCATCTGACAGCCATTGCAGACACCCAACGCAAACGTGTCGTCGCGGCGGAAAAATGCCTCGAAAGCATAGCGCAGCTGCTCATTGTAGAGCACCGACTTGGCCCAGCCGCCGCCCGCTCCCAGCACGTCGCCATAGGAAAACCCGCCACAGGCCACAGCGCCGCGAAAACTCTGCAATGTGCGGCGACCGAGCAGAATATCGGTCATGTGCACGTCAACCGGGGCAAAACCGGCTTTGTAAAAAGCCGCCGCCATTTCATTGTGACTGTTAACGCCCTGCTCTCGCAGTATTGCAACCTGCGGCCGCGCACCGGTGGCAATCATCGGCGCGGCGATATCGTCCTGCGGATCAAACGGGAGTAACGGATCAAGCCCCGGGTCAGCGTCATCAAGGATCGCATCGAACTGTTGCCGCGCCGTTGCCGGATTGTCGCGCTCGGCCTGCATCCGGTAGCTGACCTCCGCCCAAACCTGCTGCAATTCGCCACGCCCTGCCGCAAACACTTCATCATTGCGGTGCCGGACACGAATCAATCCATCATCGTTGGGCACACCGACGGTTTGCGTAATATCCGCCAGCTGATGCTGCTCCAGCATTGCCTGCACCTGCGCCAGGTCAGCATTGCGAACCTGGATCACCGCCCCCAGCTCTTCGCTGAATAACGCACCCGTACTATCTTCGCCGGCAACATCAATAGTGACGCCGCAGCGGCCGGCGAATGCCATTTCACAGAGCGCAGCAAACAAGCCGCCGTCGGAGCGATCATGATAGGCCAGCAGCAACTGTGCGGCGTTTAACTCCTGTATAGCCGCAAAAAAGTTCCGCAGACGTGTGGCGCTGACCACGTCAGCAGGTTCACCGCCCGGCAATTCCAGAACCTGGCTCAGGCATGAAGCGCCAAGGCGGTTGCGGCCCTCGCCGAGGTCAAGCAACAACAGGATTGTTTCAGTATCACGATGCAGTTGCGCAGTCAGGGTCTGCCGTACATCAACAACCGGCGCAAATGCCGACACAATAAGTGACAAAGGTGCAAACACATTCTTGTCGCCGTCAGCATCCCGCCAGCGCGTCTGCATAGACAGCGAGTCCTTGCCCACCGGTATGGCGATACCGAGTTCGCGGCATAACTCGCTGCCGACCGCCGTGACGGTTTCGAACAACGCCTGATCTTCACCCGGGTAACCGCAGGCTGCCATCCAGTTGGCTGACAAACGCACATCGCCAAGCTTGCTGATGCGCGCTGCCGCGATATTGGTAAGAGCTTCGCCAACGGCCAGCCGCCCGGATGCAGCGGGATTCAGTGTCGCGACTGGCGTGCGTTCACCCATCGCCATGGCCTCGCCGGCCACGGAGGTGAAGCCGCGCGCGGTCACGCCGACATTACCGACCGCCACCTGCCACGGCCCCACCAGCTGATCCTGCGTAACCATGCCGCCCACCGTGCGATCACCGATATGAATCAGGAAAGACTTATCGGCAACGGTCGGGAAGCGCAGCACCCGCCGGCAGGCGTCAGCCAGATCAACGCTCTGCAATGCCGATGGCGGAATATCCCGCCGGCGCGACTCAACAATCATCTGGGTCTGCGGCGGCTTGCCGAGCAGGTCCTGCATGCGCATGTTCACCGGATTTTTGCCCGTGCGTGAATCGGTGACGATGAGCTGCCCGGAGTCGTTCATTTGCCCGATGACGGCATACAGGCAGCGCTCGCGCTCGCATATGGCGGCAAAGGTCTCGATGTCTTCCGGCAGCACTGCAACCATGTAGCGCTCCTGCGCCTCGTTGCACCAGATTTCCAGCGGCGACATGCCCGGTTCGGCATTCGGAACTTTCTGCAATTCGATCGTGCCGCCGAGGCTGCTGTGATCAATCAGCTCCGGCGTGGCATTCGATAAGCCACCGGCACCGACATCATGAATGATGACAATGGGATTGTGGCCATGCTTATCGGCACCAAGGGCCCAGCACGCATCAATGACCTGCTGCGCGCGCCGCTGCATTTCCGGATTACCGCGCTGCACGGATGCAAAATCCAGATCCTCGCTGCTACTGCCGCTACCCATGGACGATGCTGCACCACCGCCCAGCCCGATCAGCATCGCCGGACCGCCCAGCACCACAATCATGGCACCGGCAGGCACGTCCGGTTTGTGCACGTCAGCCGCGCGAATGTTGCCCATGCCGCCGGCGATCATGATGGGCTTGTGATAACCCGTCGCACGGCCCGGTTCGGCAAGTGGTTGCTCGTAGGTGCGAAAGTAGCCAACGATATTCGGCCGCCCGAACTCGTTGTTAAAAGCTGCGCCGCCTATGGGGCCGTCCAGCATAATCTCGCGGGCGCTGGCGATGCGCTCGGGTTTGCCGATGCCGGACTCCCACGGTTGCTCGAAACCCGGGATGCGCAAATGTGAAACTGAATACCCGGTGAGACCGGCTTTCGGACTGGCACCCCGACCGGTTGCGCCTTCATCGCGAATTTCTCCGCCCGAACCCGTTGCAGCGCCGGGAAACGGCGAGATGGCCGTGGGATGATTGTGCGTTTCCACCTTCATCAGAATATGGATGGCTTCAT
>CAYGKB010000137.1:0-5307 GCA_964350425.1 uncultured Chromatiaceae bacterium
TGATCCGCAAGGGTGAGGTGCGGATTAACAAGGGGCGCTGTAAACCGGATTCCCGGCTTGCCGAGGGTGACGTGGTGCGTATCCCGCCAATTTTTATCGAACAGGCCGACGAAGTAACCGGCGGGGACCCCCGCAAGGCAGCCTGGATCAGTAAACGGATTCTGCATGAAGATGACTGCCTGCTGGTACTGGATAAGCCGGCAGGCTTGGCCGTCCATGGCGGCAGTGGCATCAGTCTGGGTGCTATTGAACTGCTGCGTGCCGCGCGACCGGATTGTCACTATCTGGAACTGGTACACCGGCTGGATCGCGACACCAGCGGTTGCCTGCTGGTGGCTAAAAAACGCAGTGCGCTGCGCAAGTTACATGAGCAATTGCGTGCAGGCACAATTTCCAAGACTTATCTGGCGCTGTTGCTGGGGGAGTGGCATGGTGACAGCCGCGCGGTGGACTTGCCGCTGGTGGTTGAACACCGCCGTAACGGCGAACGGCATGTTCGCACCGGCGCCGACGGCAAACCCGCTGCAACCAGGTTTCATCCGCAGGAACGTTTCGACGCCGCTGTGCTGTGCCGAGTGGACTTGCTAACCGGGCGCACGCATCAGATCAGGGTGCATGCGGCGGCGATAGGGCATCCGGTTGCCGGCGACAGTCGCTACGGCGAGACAGCAGCAACAGGGCATGAGTACGCGCGTTTGTGTCTGCACGCCTATCGCATTGCCGTGGACCACCCGGGCGACGGTCGCCGCAGCGAATTTTCCGCGCCACTGCCGGAAGCATTTGAAGCGGAACTGCGCCGGTTGCGAGGCGAGCCGGCCTAGAGCAATGTCACGCCGGTCTGCCGCAGCGCGTTGCCCAGCCATATAAGCGGCAGGCCGATAAGAGCGGTCGGATCCTGATTTTCGATGGCGCGAAACAGCAGCACACCATGCGCCTCGGCCTTGAAACTGCCGGCGCAATCCCAGGGTTCATCCAGATCAAGGTAGGCATCGATTTCAGCAGTGCCCAGATCCCGGAACTGCACCCGCGTGATATCCGTGTGTTCGGCTTTGCCGGATCCGCTGGGGTAAAGCAGGCACACGGCGGTGTAAAAAGTCACAGTCGCTCCGGAGCAGGCCGTAAGCTGCTTTGCAGCATTGGCGCGATCACCGGGTTTGCCTAATACCCGGTCGCCCAGCGCGGCAACCTGGTCGGAGCCAATGATGACAGCGTCCGGGTGCGCTGCGGCCACTGCTGCGGCTTTCGCGTGCGCCAGACGCGCAGCCAGCGCGGCCGGCGGCTCGTCCGGTCGGCGACGCTCGTCGGTATCGGCCGGTACGACTGCAAATTCGAGCCCCAGGCGCGCCAGCAGTTGGCGTCGGTAGGGTGACCCGGAGGCCAGGATGAGGCGGGGTTGTGGTATGGCCATGTTACTGATTTTTGGTATGATGCCGCGGTTATGCTCGCTGATCGTATCGGAATTCCGCAACTGCGTGAGATGGCCGGCCGATCGGAGCGGGTTGTCGCTGATATTGAGCTTTCCGAGCTTAAGAGAATAGCCGATTTATTGAACCGTGAGTCTGCAGATGGCAATTACCGTTTGCGGATAGAGGCACAATTTGCCGATCACGGCCGCGGCTATCCTGAACTGGAATGCCATGTCAGCGGGCGGCTGCCGCTCGATTGCCAGCGTTGTCTGGGCCTGCTCGACTGGATAGTTGATCTGGATTTTACCCTGGCCATTGTCGAGAGTGATGCAGAGTTGGACACCGTGACAGACAGGTTCGACGCCATAGTGGCGGATGAACACGGGTTCAGTCTGGCAGAAGCGGTGACCGATGAGGTGCTCAGCAGCATACCGCTGGCACCGATGCATACGGAAAGTAGCCGCTGTGTAACGGACAGTGAATATATGCACGCGAAACTGGCGGCAAATCCGGCGGAAGGTGAGCCGGAACAGGTTAACAGGCCGTTTGCAAACCTGGATGCACTGGTAAAGCAGGGTAAGCAAGCAGGCGATACGGACAATAATTGAATTTTTTGGAGTACACGACATGGCCGTACAAAAAAGTAAGCGCACGCCTTCCACGCGTGGAATGCGCCGTAGCCACGACAAGCTGAAGGGCCCTGCGCTTTCCAGTGATCCTACGACCGGTGAATCGCATCTGCGTCATCATGTCGGCGCTGACGGTTATTACCGCGGTAAAAAAATCATCGCTACGCCGGCTGACGATCTCGACTAGCGATTTCGTTCAGGACTCTTCACCTGCACAATAATTCAGGGGTCTGAGCCTTGCCTGTAACCATTGCCCTGGATGCCATGGGCGGCGACCATGGGCCCGCCGTGTGCGTGCCTGCTGCGCTTGCCATGCTCAAGTCGAATCCGGACCTGCGCATTATTCTGGTGGGTGATCAGGCGCGCATCGAAGCGTTGCTGAACGGTAACAGTGACCGGTTAAGTGTGGTGCACGCCAGTGAAGTCGTGGCCATGGACGAAAAACCGGCCGATGCGCTGCGCAAGAAAAAAGACTCATCGTTGCGCGTCGCCATCAATCTCGTCAAAGACGAACAGGCAGATGCCTGCGTCAGCGCCGGCAATACCGGCGCGTTGATGGCCACCGCCAAATTTGTGCTGAAAACCCTGCCGGGCATTGACAGGCCGGCCATCATGGCGGCGTTGCCGACCGTGCAAGGCCATTTGCACATGCTCGACCTCGGGGCAAATTCCAATTGCAGCTCAGAACATCTGTTCCAGTTTGCGGTGATGGGTTCGGTGGTCGCTTCAATCATTGAAAATATCGCCGAGCCACGCGTCGCTCTGCTGAATATCGGCGAAGAAGACATTCAGGGGAATGACAACATTCGTCAGGCCGCGGCAATGCTGTCACAGAGCAATCTGAATTACACCGGTTTTGTCGAAGGCAACCATATCAGCCAGCACAAAGCAGATGTCATTGTCTGCGATGGTTTTACCGGCAATGTAGCTCTGAAGGTCATGGAAGGCACTGCCAGTCTGGTCAGTCATTTCATTCGCAAGGGTTTCGGCAGCGGACTTTATGGCCGTTTTTCCGGGCTGGTTTCGCTACCGGTCCTTAAGAGCCTGCGCAAGTCGCTGGATCCGCGGCAATACAATGGCGCCAGCCTGGTGGGTCTGAATGGCATCGTCATCAAGAGTCACGGTGGCGCCGATCAGCTGGCCTTGCAACAGGCTATCCGGGTTGCAATGCTTGAGGTTGAAAAGAACGTACCCGAGACCATTCATCAGTTGCTGGCGGAGCAGGAAGCTTGATCTATTCACGTATTGCAGGGACGGGGCACTATGCACCGGAAAAGGTGCTGACCAACGCCGATCTGGAAAAAATGGTCGACACCAGTGACGAATGGATCCGCACCCGCAGCGGGATTGAGCGGCGCCATATCGCGGCCGCCAATGAAACCACTACTGACCTCGCCGAACAGGCAGCCCGCCGGGCAATGGAGGCCGCGAATGTCGGTCCGGAAGACATTGACTATATTGTGGTGGGCACCACTACGCCGGATCTGGTATTTCCCAATGTCGGTTGCCTGCTGCAGAACCGCCTGGAAATTCATGGCTGTCCGGCATTCAGCCTGGAAACGGCTTGCAGTGGCTTCGTCTATGGTCTGAGCATGGCCGACAAGTTTATTCGCGCCGGTGAAGCAAAATGCGCACTGGTTGTGGGCGCGGAAACCCTGTCGCGTATCGTTGACTGGGAAGACCGTACCACCTGCGTATTGTTCGGCGATGGTGCCGGCGCGGTGATACTAAAACCTGATAGCGAGCCGGGCATTCTGTCGACGCACCTGCGTGCTGACGGCCGCTACTCGGATCTGCTGACAGCTAAATCAGGTGTTTCGGTGCAACCACCCGGTGAGGCGCTGCGTGACGGCTACAACGTGCGCATGGCCGGGGGCGAAATATTTAAAGTCGCTGTCAAGAGCATGGGTTCGATCGCCGAGGAAGCGCTGGCTGCCAACGGTATCGACACAGCGGAAATTGACTGGGTGGTGCCGCATCAGGCCAATATTCGCATCATCCAGGCGCTTAGCAAACGCGTCGGTGTGCCGATGGAGAAAGTGGTGCTGACCCTGCAGGAATATGGCAATACATCGGCCGCGTCGATCCCGATGGCGCTTGATGTCGCGGTACGGGACGGGCGCATTCAGCGCGGCCAGACGCTGTTGTTTGCAACATTCGGCGGTGGTCTGACCTGGGGCTCGGCCTTATTGCGGTATTGATTACTGCGGCCGGCGCGCGTCACAGGCAATATTTTGGTCGTCACACAGGATAATCTGCCGTCAACCGCAGCCCGGGCAGGCTTGTTCCTCGGGCCCTGCATGGCTGTGCTGGTGTTTTTGTTGCTGCCCGAAAACTACGTTGCAGCCGACGGCAACATAACGCTGCTGCAGCCGGCCGCGCGGGCCGCGGCTGCCATTGGCGTGCTGATGGCCTGCTGGTGGATGACCGAAGCCATACCGGTATACGTGACCGCATTACTGCCGCTTGTGCTGTTTCCGCTGTTCGCTGTGACCGATGTGCACACCGCAGCAGCCTCTTACGGCCATGAAATCATTTTTCTGTTTCTCGGCGGCTTCGTGCTGGCACTGGCGCTGGAACGCTGGGACCTGCACCGGCGCCTGGCGCTCAATGTACTGGCCGCCGTCGGTGCCAGCCCGCGTATGATTATTGCTGCTTTTATGGCGGTGGCAGCGCTGCTGAGTATGTGGGTCACCAACACCGCGACCACCATCATGCTGTTGCCGGTGGCAGTGAGTGTGATTCGTATGCTGCCGATGAATGATTTGCATGACGGCAAGGCTGACAGCGCGTTTTCGCTGTGCCTGTTGCTTGGCATCGCTTACGCGTCTTCTATTGGTGGTATGGGCACGATTGTCGGCACAGCGCCGAATGTTTTCACTGTGTCGTTCCTGCGTGATCAGACCGGGCAGCAAATCGGTTTTCTCGACTGGATGACTTTCGCGGTGCCGCTGGTGCTGCTGTTTGTGCCACTGACCTGGTTGGTACTGACGCGTCTGGTCTATCCCTTACAGTTGGCAAAAATTCCCGGTGTTGACAACATGCTTAGCGAGGAGCGCGACAAACTGCCGGCAATGGGCAGCGCCGAAAAGCTGACCCTGCTGGTTTTCGGGCTGACGGCACTGGCCTGGATTTCCCGTCCGTTGCTGAACGCCTGGCAATGGGGCGAGATGCGTCCACTGGCAGGCCTGACGGACTCCGGTATCGCCATTGGCGTAGCCGTGTTGTTGTTTTTGCTGCCGGCCAATTTCCGCCGCGGTGAATTTCTGATG
>CAYGKB010000138.1:0-5215 GCA_964350425.1 uncultured Chromatiaceae bacterium
AACAGTATCGCGGTACGACGATCGTGTCGGTGCGGCGCAACGGAGTTGTCGCCATCGCCGGCGATGGCCAGGTCAGCATGGGCAACACGGTCATGAAGGGTAATGCCCGCAAGGTCCGCACGCTGGCCGGCGGTCGAGTGCTGGCCGGGTTTGCCGGCGGTACCGCCGATGCCTTCACGCTGTTTGAGCTTTTTGAAGCCAAACTGGAGCAGTACGGCAACCTTACCCGCGCTGCAATTGAGCTGGCCAAGGACTGGCGCAGCGACCGCCGCCTGCGAAGGCTGGAAGCGCTGCTGTGTGTCGCTGACGCCGAGGCCTCGCTGATCGTGTCCGGTAACGGTGACGTGATTCAGCCCGAAGATGATCTGATGGCGATCGGTTCCGGTGGTTCCTTTGCCCAGGCCGCCGCGCGCGCGCTGCTGGACCACAGTGAACTGGGCGCCGCAGAAATTGTCACCAAGGCATTGGAAATTGCCGCCAGTATCTGCGTTTACACCAACGACAACATCGTTGTGGAAACGCTCTCGGAACAATAAGCAGGCCTATCAATGTCACAGATGACACCCAGAGAAATCGTCCAGGAACTGGACAAACACATTATTGGTCAGGATCAGGCCAAACGCTCGGTCGCAATTGCATTGCGCAACCGCTGGCGGCGTATGCAGGTGCCGGAAGCATTGCGCAATGAAATTACGCCCAAGAACATTCTGATGATGGGCCCCACCGGGGTGGGTAAAACCGAGATAGCACGCCGGCTCGCCAAACTGGCAAATGCGCCGTTTATTAAAGTGGAAGCCACCAAGTTCACCGAGGTGGGCTATGTAGGCCGTGAAGTCGACAGCATCATCCGTGACCTGACGGACGTTGCGGTCAAGCTGACGCGCGAGCTGGAAATGGACAAGGTCAAACACCGCGCGGAAGACGCTGCCGAGGACCGGGTGCTGGATGCGCTGCTGCCGCCGCCCGCGCACGGTGAAACTACAGAAACCGAAACCCGCCAGAAATTCCGCAAGATGCTGCGCGAAGGCAAGCTGGACGATAAGGAAATCGAGATTGAGGTGCAGGCACCGCAGATCGGTGTGGAAATCATGGCACCGCCGGGTATGGAAGAAATGACCAGCCAGCTGCAGGGCATGTTCCAGAACATGGGTCAGGGGCAGACGCAGGATCGCAAACTGCGAGTAAAGGATGCGCTGAAAATTCTTGCCGAAGAAGAGGCACACAAACTGGTCAATGAGGACGACATCAAGGAAGCCGCGCTGGAAGCGGTGGAAGAAAACGGCATTGTCTTTATTGACGAGATAGATAAAGTTGCGCGCCGCTCGGACGCGCAGGGCGCTGATGTATCACGCGAAGGCGTGCAGCGCGACCTGCTGCCGCTGGTGGAAGGCTGCACGGTCAATACCAAGTACGGCATGATCAAAACCGATCACATTCTGTTTATTGCATCGGGCGCCTTCCATTTGTCCAAGCCGTCCGACCTGATTCCGGAACTGCAGGGCCGGCTGCCTATCAGGGTGGAGCTCGACGCGCTCAGCAGCGATGATTTTGTAAGAATCCTGACCGAACCGGATGCATCGCTGACGGAGCAGTACTCGGCGCTTATGGAGACAGAAGGGCTGCAGCTCAGCTACACGGATGACGGCGTAAAACGTATCGCCGAGGTGGCATATCAGGTCAACGAAAAAACCGAAAATATCGGCGCGCGCCGGCTGCATACCGTGATGGAACGTTTGCTGGAGACCGTGTCTTTCGAGGCAGCGGACCGCAGCGGCCAGCAGACCGTGGTGGATGCCGGCTACGTGGATGAGCACCTGGGCGAACTCGCCAAGGACGAAGATCTTTCCCGGTACATTTTGTAGCCGCAGAGTCCCGGCCGCCGCGGTTATTGCCATCGCGGTTCGGTCGCCGGGCTCCGACTCACCTCGACGGCAATACCCGCGACCTCCGGGATGAGTCGACATATAATTGCACCGTGAATAACGAGAACAGCGACACGACACACTTCGGCTTCGAGCAGGTCGCCCGCGAGGCCAAGGCCGGGCGGGTACGCGAGGTGTTTGACTCGGTTGCGGCAAATTACGACATCATGAACGACCTGATGTCGGGCGGTATGCATCGGCTGTGGAAAGCTTTCATGCTGGCCCGCACCGGGTTGCGACCCGGGCAGCAGGCGCTGGACGTGGCCGGTGGTACCGGCGATATCACCATCGGCCTGGCGCGGCAGGTTGGTCCCAAAGGGCACGTATTTCATACTGATATTAACGAGGCCATGCTGCAGGTGGGTAGCGACCGGCTGCTCGACAAGGGCATCGGCAGTAACGTGACGTCCCTGGTCGCTAATGCTGAAGAATTGCCCTTTGATGATAATTCCATGCATTGCGTAACCATCGCCTTTGGCTTGCGCAACGTCACTGACAAGCAGCAGGCGCTTAACGAAATGGCGCGGGTCTGCAAACCTGGCGGCCGCGTGCTGGTGCTGGAGTTTTCCAGGCTGGTCGTAAAATGGCTGCAACCTGTCTACGACACTTATTCTTTTAAAGTACTGCCGGCACTTGGCAAACTGGTCGCCGACGATGCCGACAGCTACCGGTACCTCGCGGAGTCCATCCGCATGCATCCGGATCAGGAAACACTGCGGGCCATGATGGAGCAGGCCGGGCTGGAAGACTGCCGCTATCACAACCTGAGTGGCGGTATTGTTGCGCTGCATAGCGGAAACAAGTATTGAGCACCGGTCAGGACAGCCTGTTTAAGGAGCTTACCGGCGGCCTGTTCGCCGGACCTGTTGCATTGCTGCTGGAGCGCGGTGTCAGACAATCAACCACCGCGGCTGCCATGTGCCGGCGGCTGGAAGGCAAATCCCTGCAACTGGATCCGCGCAGCGAAACGCTGGCGGCCTATGTTGCCGTGAGTGACGGTCAGTTGCGGGTGCATCCGGGCAGGGTTGACTGTCCCGATGCCACGCTGAGTGGAACGCCTGTGAACCTGGCGCGCTTGTCGGCCGCTGACCCCGCGGCGGTGATTCGCGCGGGTGATGTGCAGGTAAGCGGTGACAGCGATGTGGCAGAGCAGTTTCAGTATTTGTTCAGTCTGTTGCAGCCCGATTGGGAAGAAGAGCTGGCAGCGGTCACCGGCGATGTGGTGGCGCATGAAATCGGCAACGCAGCGCGTGGCCTGTCGCGCTGGGCCGGGCAGGCGCAGCGTAGTTTTGGCCGCAGTCTGGCCGAGTACCTGACCGAAGAAAGTGAAGCGCTGGCGAGTGCTGCGGAAATTGACGAGTTTTGCACGGCCGTTGATGATCTGGCCGCGGCCGTGGACCGGCTGGAAGCCCGCCTGAAGCTGCTGCAGGCGTCCGTTACACCTGAGCAACCCGAATAAGAAGAACCAGGCTAATGCGATTTAAATTGCTGTTGCGGATGCTGAAGATTCAGCGCGTGCTGGTTCGCCATGGTCTCGATGACCTGATTTCGTCCACGCACCTGTTCCGGCCGTTGCGGTTCGTTTTTTTGCTGTCGCCGTGGACGTGGGGCCAGCGCAAGTCCGAGCAGCCGCGCGGCGTGCGTATTCGCGAGGCATTGCAGGAACTCGGCCCGGTGTACGTGAAATTCGGTCAGTCGGTTTCCACGCGGCAGGATATTCTGCCTGCCGACGTCGGTACCGAACTGGCCAAACTGCAGGACAAAATGCCGCCGTTTCCTGCCGCCGACGCACTCGACCAGATTCAGCGTATTTACGGCGCGCCCGCGACGGAAGTTTTTGCCGAGTTCGATGCCGAAGCGCTGGCAGCAGCGTCTATCGCGCAGGTGCACGTTGCGCGTCTGCATAGTGGCGAGGAAGTAGTGGTGAAGCTGCTGCGCCCCGGCGTGCGCGAGCAGATCGAGCGCAATCTTGAGGTCATGTATGCGCTGGCGGGGCTTGCCCGGCGCTACTGGAAAGAAGCGCGGCGCCTGCGACCGGTCGAAGTGGTGGCCGAGTACGAGAAAACCGTGCTCAATGAGCTGGACCTGATGCGCGAGGCAGCCAATGCGTCACAGTTGAAGCGCAATTTTCAGGGTTCCGACATGCTCTATGTGCCGGAGGTCTACTGGGATTATTGTCGCCCTGATGTCATGGTGATGGAACGCATTCATGGCGTGCCGATCAGCGACATGGATGCCTTGCGTCGCGCCGGTGCTGACATTCCCAAGCTGGCTGCCAATGGCGTGGAAATATTTTTTACGCAGTGTTTTCGCCACAATTTCTTTCATGCCGACATGCATCCCGGCAATATTTTTGTGGACGTGACGGATCCGGCCAATCCCAGGTACGCAGCGGTGGACTTTGGCATCATCGGCACACTGGATGATCGTGACCGCCGTTACCTGGCGGAAAATTTCATGGCCTTCTTTGATCGCGATTACCATCGCGTCGCGCGGCTGCATGTCGATTCCGGCTGGGTGCCGGCCGACACCCGGGTGGACGAGTTTGAGTCCGCCATTCGCACAGTGTGCGAACCCATTTTTAACAAACCGCTTAAGGAAATTTCCTTTGGTCAGGTGCTAATCCGGCTCTTCAGTATTGCGCGTTCGTTTAACATGGAAGTGCAGCCGCAACTGGTGCTGCTGCAAAAAACCCTGCTGAATATTGAGGGGCTCGGCCGGCAGCTTTATCCGGATCTGGATCTGTGGCAAACCGGCGCACCGGTGTTGCGGGAATGGATGGCAGAGCGCACCGGTCCAGCGGCCATGGCGCGCCGAATTCGCGCGGAACTGCCGGAAATCCGCTACATGGTGGATCGTCTGCCGGCGGTAACACGCAAACTGCTGGACCGAATTGAACAGGATGAAAAGCCACTGGGGCCGGATCGGGCGCAGCTCGAGCGTTGGGCGCGCAGCCGCTATCTGGCCTTTGCCGGTGCCGTGGTGTTGCTGGCCGGTGCGGTATTATTGGGTCTGGGCGTGCAGCCGGGCTGGTCGGGCTGGTTACTGGGCGCGACCGGGCTGGGTCTGCTGTATGCGGGCCGCCCCCAGCAGTGACGCGGGGCTGATTCCGGGCTGACGGCACCGCCCGCAACCGTTAGAATGCAGCGCCTGATTCGCGCACAATATAAGCGCGCACGATAAAAAGCTTCGAGGAACAAGCATGAGTCGTATAGATAGCGTTAACCAGATGCTGGCAGAGGAAGAAGAGTCGAAAATCGACCTGACGCCGATGCTGGACGTCGTCTTTATCA
>CAYGKB010000139.1:0-5182 GCA_964350425.1 uncultured Chromatiaceae bacterium
TCGGACCGTCCATGGGCGGCATGACCGCGCAGGCTTTTGCGGCAATGTTTCCCGGTGCTTATGATCGATTGTTGCTTATTTCCACCGGGCCGCGCGCGGAACCATTTTCTATTGCCCTGCGCTCTATGCAGCGCGAATTGATTCGGCGCGACCCGGAGTGGCGCGACGGTTACTATGCTGCGGGCGCGGGTCCCATTCAGGGCATGCGTATGGCACGCAAGCTGGGCATGATGACGTACCGTTCACCGGAGGAATGGCAGCAGCGTTTCGGGCGCGAGCGTATCCCCGAAGAGCGCAAAAGTGGCGACGGCTTCGCCATGGATTTTGAAGTGGAATCGTACCTGGAGGCGCACGCCAACAAGTTTATCGGGCAGTTTGATGCCAATTGCTACCTGTATCTGTCGCGCGCCTCAGATTTGTTCGATATTGCCGAACACGGCGGCTCGGTTGAAGCCGGTCTGGCACGCATAGATGCAGTGCGGGTACTGGTCATCGGCGTACCGACTGATTTGCTGTTTCCGGTGCATCAGCAGCGGCAACTCGCCGAGGCCCTGCGCAAAGCGGGGCGCAAAGTGGAATACGCGGAACTGAATTCAATTCATGGCCACGATTCTTTTCTCGTTGATATGGATAAGTTCCGTCCGCCTGTAAAAGCCTTTTTCGACTCCTGAGGCCTGTACCTGACTGTCAGGACGTTTTGCGAATCGCACTAACGGTTGCGACGATCGTGCCGTCTGTCAGCTGAGCTTCGATAGCATCACCGCTTTTGAGTGTCGCGGCACGGGTGACCACCGATTTTTTACCGGCCGGATGCACAATGGCGTAGCCGCGTTCCAGGGTGGCCAGTGGACTGACAGCATGCAGGTTGCTGCTCAGTGCGCCGAACCGCTGGCGCGCGTTGTGCAGCCTGACTCCCAGGGCGCGCTGTAGCTGCCGGTTGAGGCGGCGGTGACCGGTCTGCAGCTCGACTAAACGCGATTCAGGCAGGCGTGACAATAGGCGGCGGTGGGCTGATTCCCAGATCATCCGTTCGCGTTTGATGCAACGTTGCAGGTTGCGCGCCAGCGAGCTGGCCAGATCATCGCAGCGTTGCTGCAAATCCTGCAAAACTGCCTGCGGGTGCACCCGCCGCAGGCGCGCCTGCTGCTGGTGCCAGTGGTCGCGCTGCCGGCCAAGCAGTCGCAGCACTGAAACTGCGGCTTGCCGCTCAGCCGTTTGCAGTTTGTCGCGCATGGCTGCGCGATCCGGTGTCACCAGTTCGGCAGCTCCTGACGGGGTCGGTGCGCGGATATCGGCGACGAGGTCGGCAATGGTAATGTCGATTTCATGACCTACCGCGGCTACCACCGGCAGCTTGCTGGCAAAAATTGCTCGTGCCACGATTTCCTCATTGAAAGCCCACAAATCTTCCAGTGAACCGCCGCCGCGACCGACGATAAGCAGGTCGCATTCAGCCCGCCGATTGGCCAGCTCAATGGCGGTGCTGATTTCTGCAGCTGCGCCTTCACCCTGCACCCGGACCGGGTAGACGATCACTTCGGCCGACGGATGGCGCCGCGCGAGAATCTGCAAAATATCGCGGATCGCCGCACCGGTCGGTGAGGTAACCACCCCGATACGCATCGGCCATGCCGGCAAGGGCTGTTTGTGCGTCTCGGCAAACAGGCCTTCAGCCTGCAGCCGGGCCTTGAGTTCTTCCAGCTGCCGGCGCAACAGGCCTTCGCCGGCTTCCTCGAGGTGATCGACAATAATCTGGTAATTGCCCCGGGCTTCAAACAGGCTCACCTTGCCGCGCAGCATGACCTGTTGACCACTGGCAGGTTTGAAGCGCAGGCTGCGCTGCGAACCTCGAAACAGCGCGCAGCTCACCTGGGCGTCGGCATTCTTGAGATCGAAATACATGTGCCCGGACGAATGGTGGGTGAAGCGCGATATCTCGCCGCTGACCCAGATGCCGGGGAAATTGCCTTCCAGCAGCCGTTTGGCTTCGCGATTCAGTTGCCGGACGCTGTATACCTGCGCGTCTGCGGGCGGGCCGGAGCTTGATGATGATGGCGAAGACATGGGTTTCTGGGCTTCTGCGCGGCCGGCTGATGCTAATGGTTTACGAAGCTGAGGCTGCAGCGTAACATTAACGTCTAAACCCCGACAGCCAATGTGTCGGCCGGCCTCAGGATAACTGTATCCCATGGCGGGCCGATGGCTTAAAGCATCAAAAATAAACGGAAACCTCTATGCGGATTGCCAAGGAAGCTCTAACTTTTGATGATGTTTTATTGCAGCCGGATTTTTCCGCCATCCTGCCGCGCGAGGTTGAGCTGAAAACCTGGGTAACCCGCGAAATTTCCTTGAACATTCCGCTGCTGTCGGCAGCGATGGACACCGTTACCGAAGCGCGCCTGGCGATTGCACTGGCTCAGGAAGGCGGTATCGGCGTCATCCACAAAAACATGAGTCCCGCGGCGCAGGCGCGGGAAGTGCGTCGGGTGAAGAAATTCGAAAGCGGCATTGTCACTAATCCTGTGACAGTCTCGCCCGACAAGTCCATACGCGAAGTCATCGAGCTGACCCGGGCCAAGGGTTTTTCCGGTATGCCGGTGGTTGATGAAAAGGGTATTACTGTCGGTATAGTTACGCACCGCGACTTGCGGTTTGAGACCCAGCTGGAAGCGCCGGTTTCGTCGGTAATGACGCCGCAGGAGAAGCTGGTAACAGTGCGCGAGGGGGCTTCGAAAGACGAAGTACTGTCCCTGTTGCATAAATACCGCATTGAAAAGGTTCTGATCGTCAACGACGATTTTGAGCTGCGCGGCATGATCACCGCCAAGGATTTTCAGAAAGCCGTTGATTATCCGCTGGCCTGCAAGGACGAGCGCGGCGCGCTGCGAGTGGCAGCAGCAGTGGGTACCGGCGCAGATACCGAAGAGCGAGTCAGCCTGCTCATCGAAGCGGGTGTCGATATGGTAATTGTGGACACGGCGCATGGCCACACGCAGGGTGTGCTGGATCGAGTGGTTGCGATCAAAAAAGCGGCGCCTGATACGCAGGTGGTAGCAGGCAATATTATTTCCGCTGACGCAGCCAGGGATCTGGTAAGAGCCGGCGTGGATGGCGTTAAGGTCGGCATCGGGCCGGGTTCCATCTGTACCACCCGAATTGTCGCCGGCGTCGGCGTGCCACAAATCAGTGCGGTAGCCGAAGTGGCTGATGCAATGGAAAAGAGTGGTGTGCCGGTAATCGCAGACGGTGGCATTCGTTATTCCGGAGATATCGCCAAGGCCATTGCGGCAGGCGCTTCCTGTGTCATGGTCGGCAGCCTGTTCGCCGGTACCGAGCAATCGCCTGGCGAGGTCGAGTTGTATCAGGGTCGCTCCTACAAATCATATCGAGGCATGGGCTCACTCGGTGCCATGTCCGGCCAGCATGGCAGTTCGGATCGCTATTTTCAGGATGCAGCCGAGCAGCTGGAGAAACTGGTGCCTGAAGGTATCGAAGGGCGGGTGCCCTACAAGGGTGATGCCGTGGCGATAGTGCATCAGCTCATGGGCGGCCTGCGCGCTGCCATGGGATACACCGGTTGCGGCAGCATTGATGAAATGCGCACCAAGCCGAAATTTGTCCGAATTACGTCAGCCGGCATGCGCGAAAGCCACGTGCATGACGTCACCATTACCAAGGAAGCGCCGAATTACCGTGTCGAGTGAAGACGCTACCAGCGACCGCATACTCATCCTCGATTTTGGTTCCCAGTATACGCAGCTGATTGCGCGACGGGTGCGCGAGGCCGGCGTATACAGTGAAATACTGCCATGGGATGCAGACCCGAAGCTGCTGCGCGAGTTTGCGCCCAGCGGCGTTATCCTCGCCGGCGGCCCCGAGTCAGTGGTCTATGCCGATCCGCCCAGGGCGCCCGAACTTATTTTTGATGCCGGCGTCCCGTTGCTGGGCATTTGCTATGGCATGCAGACCATGGCGGCGCAACTCGGCGGTGAGGTGGCACCGTCCGAGCATCGCGAATTCGGTCATGCCGAGGTTGATCTTACCGGCAGCAGCCGGTTACTGGACGATCTGACCGAAGGTGAGCATCTGCAGGTATGGATGAGTCATGGTGACCGGGTTAACAGGTTGCCCGACGGTTTCAGTGCCGTCGCCAGCAGTGGCAATGCACCATTGGCGGCGATGGCGGATGATTCGCGGCGCTACTATGGTATTCAGTTTCACCCCGAAGTTACGCACACCCGTTCGGGCCAGCAAATTATCGAGCGTTTTGTGCACGACATCTGCGGCTGCGCCAACGACTGGAATCCCGGCAATATTATTGCCCGTGATATCGAAAATATTCGTGCCCGGGTAGGCAACGGCAAAGTGCTGCTGGGGCTCTCCGGCGGTGTTGACTCGTCGGTGGTTGCGGCCCTGCTGCACGAAGCGCTGGGCGATCAGCTGGTATGTGTGTTCGTGGATCATGGGCTGTTGCGTCTGCATGAGGGTGACCAGGTTATGCAGGTGTTTGCAGAAAACCTTGGCGTCAACGTGATTCGCGTCAATGCGGAAGCACGCTTTCTGGCCGAACTGGCCGGTGTGACTGACCCGGAACAGAAGCGCAAAATCATCGGCCGACTGTTTATTGAGGTTTTTGACGAAGAAGCTGCGCGGCTCGAAGGTGTGGAGTGGCTGGCGCAGGGCACGATCTATCCGGATGTCATTGAGTCTGCAGGCGCCAAAAGCGGTAAGGCGCATGTCATCAAGTCCCACCACAACGTGGGCGGGCTGCCCGAGGACATGAAGCTCAAATTGATTGAGCCGCTGCGGGACCTTTTCAAGGATGAGGTGCGCAAGATTGGCGTCGAGCTGGGACTGCCGCACCAGATGGTCTACCGGCATCCGTTTCCCGGGCCGGGTCTGGGGGTCCGCATCCTTGGTGAAGTGACCAAAAGCTATGCAGATCTGTTGCGCCGTGCCGACGACATCTTTATCCAGGAACTGCACAATCATGACCTTTACGACAGCGTCAGTCAGGCTTTCGCGGTGTTCCTGCCGGTGCGTTCGGTCGGCGTGATGGGCGACGGCCGCAAGTATGACTACGTGATTGCGCTGCGCGCAGTTGAGACTATCGACTTTATGACGGCGCGCTGGGCGCAGTTGCCCTATGATTTTCTGGACCTGTGTTCGCGCCGCATCATCA
>CAYGKB010000140.1:0-5158 GCA_964350425.1 uncultured Chromatiaceae bacterium
TGCCGGTCGAGACAAAAGTCAGCAACCCGATGGTTGCAAAACAACTGTAAAAATAAATAAACAGATTGAGGCGGGTAATGCCGGGAGCGAGCCCCAAAAATCCGACTTTAATGCCTTGTTCTGCCGGGCTACCGGCTGAGTTATTTTCCTGGCTCACGCATTGCGCTCCTGACAACCAAGCTTACGATTATGCCCGTGTGGAAGCGCCCGACCAATATTACAGAATGATATGCACGGATTTGGAAACCGTGTAGCTTAGAACTTCCTCCAGACATTCCTCGCGGCCCAGCCCACTGTTCTTCCAGCCCGCAAAGCCGGTTCCCATGTAATGCCGGCCGGTACCGTTGATCCAGACACAGCCGGACTCAACTTTGCGCGCCATGTCCATCGCGACGTTAATGTCCCGGGTGAAAATAGCGGCGGTCAGGCCAAGCTCGAGCTGATTGGCCATGGCCAGTGCTTCGTCGGGTTCAGACCATTTGAGAATAGCGAGTACCGGGCCGAACACTTCTTCCCGCGCCACAGTCATCTCCATCGTGACATCTGCGAACACTGTCGGCTGCACCCAGAAGCCGCCTGCAAAGCCGGGTACTGTGGCCGCCGCACCGCCGGTTACCACGCGGGCGCCCTCATCTATACCGCTTTTGATCAGTCGCATCACATGCTGGTAGTGACCGGCCGAATTAACCGGGCCCATGCCGGATGCAGGATCAAGCGGATTACCCAAATTGATCGCGCCAACTTTGGCGGCGATCATTGCAACCACCTCGTCATACAAAGACTCGTGCAGCATCAGACGGCTGGTGGAACCGCATGACTGCCCTGACCAGCTGAAATTCATGCCATTTACTGCAGCCGCTGCAACAGTTGCCGGATCGGCGTCGGGAAACGCGATAAGCGGATTTTTGCCGCCCAGTTCCAGCGTAATGTGTTTGACAGCAACTTCGGCGGCCGCGCGCTGAATGGCCATGCCGGTTGGCACCGAACCAGTGAACCCGATGCGCGGCACCCGCGGGTGGCGGACTATGGCATCGCCAACCACCACGCCCTCACCGGACACGATGTTAACCACGCCGGGCGGCAGCACTTCGTGACAGATTTCTGCCATTACGGTGGCCGAAAGCGGGCTCTGGTCCGGCGATTTCAGCACCACGGTATTGCCCGCAATAAGTGGGGCGCCCAGGTGCGCGCCCGCGAAACAGAAGGGATGATTGAACGGTACGATGCGCCCCACCACGCCGTAAGGCTGACGCATGGTGAAGTGAATATTCTCAGCCGTGGCGGGTACGCTTTCGCCCTTGATCTCAATACCGAGGCCGGCAACAAAATCGATGTAGCCGCTGGCCAGTGTAATGTCGTTGCCCAGACTGGCGATGGTGTTGCCGGTATCGGCAGCCTCCAGTTCCAGCACGCGATCTGCACTATGCCGAATCCGCTCGGCCAGCTCGCGCAGCAGCGCGCCCCGCTCCCAGACTGATCTGGCGCCCCACTCAAGCTGCGCGGCAGCCGCGGCCTGCACAGCCCGGTCCACATCCGCCGCAGTGCCGGCGGGCACCCGGCCATGCACATCGCCGGTCGCGGGATTTACGGTGTCCATCCAGGCACCGCTTTCACTGGGTACAAATTCTCCGCCGATATACATCGGCCGATCCCCGTAATGCGTCGTCATAGCCCCTCCCGGGCTCTGTTTTTCTCCGTCCGGTTGGTCATCATGCCGCGGCTTTAACGCCTTTCGCATGATCAGGATCCGGATATAGTTTGAGCACAATAATTGCCAGCACCATCACAACAATGTTGGCGAAACCAACCAGGATAAAAGGCCCGATGCGTGCCACGTCGTCAAACAATCCGCCACCGATTTTGGCAACCAGCAGGATGCCAATCGCACCAAACAGGCTGAACAAACCGATAACTGAACCGCGGCCCTTGGTAGGTGCTTCTTTGCCGACCAGCGACAGCGACGACAGGTTGGCGGCTATTTCCCCGAAGCCGATTAATACGGCAGCAAAATACATCTCTGTACCGAAGGGATTACCGACCAGCGCCAGTGAAAGGTAGCCGGCGCCGGCCAGTATCATGGCAACAATCAATCCTTTGACCCGGTCAATTCGGTCAAGCATGATGCCGATGATTGGCGCGGCCACGAGTGCAGCCGCCTGCACGATGACATAGAAAAACAGCCCTTTGGCCATGGCATCAGTGGTGGTCATGCCCAGATCGCGGCCTTCAAGAAACAGCCAGGTAGTAAAGAAAGTGCTGAGTACAGCAAGGTCTCCACGCGAGACGACAGCGGCGGCATAGCAAAGCGCAATGCGCGGCTTGCGGGCCTGCGAGAAACCCACTTTCAGCGTTGACATCAGACCTTCGCGTTTCTCAACCTGCGCCGGCGCGCCCTTTTTGAGCCCGGTGATCGCCACCAACGCAACCGTCATACAGCATGCGGTTACCGTCCAGCGGGTATATTTAATAGAGGTCTCAATGTCGTAGCCCATACTCTGGTACCACTCGGGCGACTTTTTGAACCAGATGGTCAGCAACACCATGCCGATGGCATTGAACAGCATGGTTGCCGCGATCATCTTGGCGCGCGAACTCTCAACCGGGTAATCATTGGCAACGGCAGCAAGCATGGCGGATGCGCTGGCCGTGCCCACGGCAAAAATCATGCGGAATATCAGTAGCTGATTCTCGTTCTCCGCCAGCGGATAAAGAAAATGGCCCGCACCTATCAGCAGGAAGGCTGCCATATACAGCGGGCGCCGGCCGATACGGTCCGACAGTGCACCGATAGGTGCGATGGCAAGAATGACGATGATTTCGTGGTAAAAGGTCAGCGTTCCCGCCAGACGTCCGAACTCAGCCTCCGGAATTTTCAGAATCTCGCCAAAAATCAGCGGCTGCCCGGCATTCATATAGCTCATGACTGCGATGCCAAAGAATGAGCAGTAAAACAGCGCCACAACATGCATCGGGCTGACGCCCTTGAGAATCTTAATGGGACCCAGCTTCATCCCGTATTCTTCGGTAGCTGTGGCTTCAGTTGACATGGCAATCCTTGGTGATCATCCGGACCGGATCCGGAAGCGAATACTCTGTTCAGGGGCGCGCATGGTCTACGATGACGAACCCTTTGTCCATGCTGTGGTAGTACCGACCGGTTACCCGTCGGTTAAGGTCTCGACGGCTTCGAATTCGGCCCAATCACGTTAGTATCCAAGAACCTGCTCAACCACTTTTGCGCGACTGTTTGCGTTTGCAGTCAGGAACAAACCATGATCAAGAAAATCCTGCTTAGCTCACTGACGGTGATAGTACTGTTATGCGTCGGTGGAGGCCTGTACCTCTATAGTCTTGTTAACCAGGATATCGAGGAGAAGTTTGCCGGCACCTGTGAGGATGTCGCTTTGCCCGGCAGCGGCGAGGACATCCAGATTGATCGCGACCACGGCTTTGCTTACATGTCGGTGCTTGATCGGCTGGGCGTGGCACAAGGCAACGCCATTGATCCCGGCATGGTGATGCGACTGGATCTGAACCAGCAACCTTACACGGTAAGTCCGGCCCTCACCGGCGGGCCGGAACTGCATCCGCACGGACTGAGCCTGTTCGTCAATGCTGACGGCAGCCGTACTTTGTTTGTCATCAACCATCCGGCCGATCGTGAAAACGGCGCCGAAGCGATCGAACGCTTTGTCGAAACTGCACCCGGATCAGGCAGGTTTGTACATGCTGAAAGCTATGCCAGCCCGCTGATAACCCGCGCCAATGACATGGTCGCGGTTAGTCCGCAGCAGTTCTATGTTGCTCAGGACGTTGACCGCACCAGCGGCGAAACGCTGACTAAACTTGTCTATTACGACGGTAGCAATTACCGGGTGGTTGCTGATGACATCGAATCCGGCGGCGGTATCAATGTGTCCGCCGATCGCCAAACGCTATACATAGCCGAAACAGGCGGCAAAAATATTCGTGTCGTTGGCCTAGCGGACGACGGCAGTTTCGCTACTGCGCGGAAAATCTCTCTGGATACGTCGCCCGACAATATTGATGTGGCGGCCGACGGATCACTCTGGGTCGGCGCCCATTCCAATGTGGTTGCGCTGGCGATGCATTTTATTGCCGGAATCAACGCCCCGTCGCAGGTACTGCGGATTGAACCGAGCGACCCGGCCGGCATCGAGGAAATCTACCTCAACGCCGGTGACGAAATTTCCGCCGGCAGTGGCGGTGCGACTTATGGCAACAAACTGCTGATCGGATCTATTACCGCGCGGAAAGTGCTGATCTGCGAAATGACGGGATGACGCTCCGCCCGACCGGATTCAGCCCAGCAGGATGCGGTCAACAATCGCCGTAACCAGCATCAGGCCAAGCTGGGCGATGGATGATGCAAAACAGCGCCAGGCCTGCGGAATGCCGGGCTTCAAATGCAGCCGCACGGTTTCGCGAATGAAATACACGCCGCCGACAACCACGCCGGCCAGATAAATCCAGCTCAGTCCGTAGAAAAACGGCACAACCGACAAAGCCACAAGCACAACAACATGGGCAAGAATGGTCAGCGTCGCGGTGCGGTCACTTACCAGCACTGGCAGCATAGGCACACCGGCTTTTTTGTAGTCACTCTTGCAGGCGTATGCCAGTGCCCAGAAATGCGGCGGGGTCCACAAAAACAGAACTATTGCCAGAATAATCGCCGATGGACCGATCCTGACGTCAACGGCGGCGGCGCCGGCGAGCACGGCAAAACTACCGGCCGCACCGCCAATCACCACATTCCACCAGGTACGACGCTTCAGCCAGACGGTATAGACCACTCCATAGCAAAACGCACCAAGAAACAGGTAGAACGCAGCCATTACATTGGTGGCCAGGGCGAGCGCCAGAATGGCCAGCGCGGAAATCAGGATAATCAGGCCCGGCCAGTAGAAACTCGCGGCAAACCTGCCAGTCACAAATGCCCGCGTTTTGGTACGGCGCATACGCGCATCAATGTCACGCTCGTACCATTGGTTGAATGCGCCCGCGCTGGCCGAGCACAACAATACGGTCGCGCCCAGCACCAGCACCTGCCAGGCAGACAATGCGCTGCCCGGCGTCACGGCCGGCTGACCTTTTTGTTCATCGCCTCGGTCGCGGTTGCGGTGTGCCCGGCGGT
>CAYGKB010000141.1:0-5082 GCA_964350425.1 uncultured Chromatiaceae bacterium
CCAGCACGTTCAGCATGGTTTGTGCGGATGCATGATAGAGGTTTTCGGACAAGCGCAGATCGGTGTCGGCTATGCCCAGCTCTGCTGCCGCAAGCTCTGCGGTAGTCCGTGCCCGCAAGGCTGAACTGGAAACAATGGCCGCGGGTTTTACGCCACGCTCGGCCAGCAGTTTGCCCATGCGCGGTGCGTCCCGCAGGCCGCGTTTGTTGAGAGGGCGCTCGAAATCCGCCAACGCAGGATGATCCCAGCTTGATTTTGCATGGCGCAGCAGGCCCAGACGTCTGACAGCCATGCCGGCTACATCATTCCCAGCTCGAGCAGTGCAGCTTCGGTCATCATTTCGCGGCTCCAGGGCGGATCGAAAACCAGTTCCACTTCGGCTGATTCAACCGTGGGAATAATCGCGATTTTGTCGCGCACATCTTCCACCAGTATTTCGCCCATGCCGCAGCCCGGAGCGGTCAGGGTCATATGGACCATTACCTGGCGCTGGCCGGCTGCGGTTTTTTCCACGTCGAAACCATAGATCAGGCCGAGGTCGACAATATTCACCGGAATTTCCGGGTCAAACACCGTTCTGAGCTGACCCCAGATAATGTCTTCAAATTCCGTATCAGTGGCATTCTGTGGCAGTACCGGCGGCTCCATGGGCTCCTTGCCCAATGCGTCCGCGTCGGTACCGCTGACCCGGAACAGGCTGCCTTCATGATAAATCGTAAAACTGCCGCCCATGGCCTGGGTGATATAAACCAGCGCGCCCTTGCGCAGTTCAATTTCCATGCCGGCGGGCACAACAATGGCCGTGACATCACGTTTGAGTACGACCGGTTCACTGTCCTGGGAAAACATCGCAAATACTATATGGGTTTGAGTTATTCGGTTGAGACCTGTTTGCCGCTGTCGTCGAGCGCAGCCTGAACTGCGGTCCATGGCAGCGTGGCGCATTTAATTCTGGACGGATAATCACGCACATTTTCCAGCGCGCGCATATCTTCAAGTCTGCCGTCATGCGGCACGGTGCCTTCGTCGAACATGGCATGAACTTCGTGAATCAGTTCACCGGCGCGATCCACAGTCTGTCCCTGCAGCGCATCGGTCATCATTGATGCCGCAGCCAGCGAAATTGCGCAGCCGCTGCCGTCGAAGGCAACATCTTTAACAATATTGCCCTCTAGCGTAAGGAACACGGTCAGCTTGTCGCCGCACAGGGGGTTAAAACCTGTCACTTGCCGGTCGGCGCCGGCCGGCCGGCGCATATTGTGCGGGTTGCGACTGTGATCCAGCACTTTCTGACGGTAGATATTCAGCAACCCGGAGTTCACGACAGAATCTCCTTGGCTACCTGCAGGGCATCAATGAGCTGATCAATTTCTGCCTGGGTGTTGTAGAACGCCAGCGAGGCCCGTGCAGTTCCGGCCACGCCGAAAAATTCCATGACCGGCATGGCGCAATGGTGGCCGGTGCGGATTGCAACGCCCTTGTGATCCAGCACAGTACCGAGATCATGCGGATGAATACCGTCGATAACGAAAGACTGCACCCCGGCTTTAACTTCAGCCGTGCCAATCAGGCGCAGACCGTCAATAGCTGCAAGCCGGTCGGTCATGTAGCTAAGGAGGCGGGATTCATAGGCTGCGATATTTGCCAGTCCGATTGCGGACAGGTAGTCGATGGCTGCGCCCAATCCGATCGCGCCGGCGATGTTCGGTGTGCCGGCTTCAAACTTATAGGGCAGCTTGTTGTAGACCGTTTCGGCAAAACTGACGCTGAGAATCATCTCGCCGCCGCCTTGCCATGGCGGCAATTTTTCCAGCCAGTTTTGTTTGCCATACAGCACACCGATGCCGGTCGGGCCGCACATCTTGTGGCCGGAAAAGGCATAGAATTCGCAGTCGAGTTCACGGACGTCTACGGCGGCATGCAGGGTCGCCGGGGCGCCGTCAAGCAACACCGGTACATCTGCTTCATCAGCCCACCCGACAATGCGCTCGACGCGATTAACTGTGCCGAGTGCGTTTGATACATGCGCAACGGCCAGCAGTCGCGTCTGCGGGCCAATCATCCGCTGCAGTTCATCCAGCCGCACAGCACCGTCCGTATCAATGGGAGCCACACGCAGCACCGCACCGGTACGTTCACACAGCAGCTTCCACGGCACGATATTGGAATGGTGCTCCAGGTGGGTAATGAGGATTTCATCGCCCGGCCGGATGTTCTGGCCCAGAGAGGCAGCCACCAGATTGATGGACTCGGTAGTGCCGCGGGTGAAAACAATTTCGCTGGCCGAGGCGGCATTAATAAAACCGCGAACTTTATCGCGCGCACCTTCGTATGCATCCGTAGCGCGATGACTCAGCGTATGTACGCCCCGGTGCACGTTGGCATGATCGTGATGGTAGTAATGGCTGATCGCTTCCGTGACCTGCCGGGGCCGCTGCGCAGACGCAGCGTTGTCGAGAAAAGCGAGCGGGCAACCGTGCACCTGCTGATGCAATATCGGAAAATCAGCGCGCACGCGCTCTACATCCAGTGTAAGGTGCTCCGCGTCGGGTTTGCTGGTATGGCTGAGCGTGCTCATGATCCGGCCTGGTCGCTGTCGGTTTGCAGTGTTTCCAGCGCCTGCTGCGCGCGGGCAGCAATTTCCGGTAGCTGCATGCCGGTGAGCAGCTCGGCGGCGAATGCAGTGATCAGCATATTGCGTGCGGTGCGTCTGTCGACACCGCGGCTGAGCAGGTAAAACAGCGAATTGGCGTCCAGTTGCCCGGTAGTGGAGCCATGGGCGCACTTGACGTCATCCGCGTAGATTTCCAGCTCCGGTTTGCTGTTAACTTCCGCGCGTTTATTAAGCAACAGATTGCGGTTGGTCAGTTCCGCAATGGTTTTCTGGGCATCCCGAGCAACGTAAATGCGGCCGTTGAAGACACCGCGCGCCCGGTCGGCAAGGATGCCCCGGTACCGTTCGCGACTGGTGGTGTCCGGTGCCAGGTGGTTGACATCAATGCGTGAATCCACGTGACGCGCGGCATCGGCCATGAACAGGCCATGTGCCTCGGCGTGCGCGCCCCGGCCATTCAGGTTCAGCCTGAGTTCGTTGCGGGCAAGTGCCCCGCCAATATCCACCTGGGTGGTGTGCAGGTGCGCGTTTTCGGCAAGTGCCGCACACTGCAATGCCGTGTGCCAGGTTTCCGGATGTTCGTCCTGCAATCTGCAATAGTCGAGTCTGGCACCCGGGCCGCAATGTAATTCGGTGACCGGATTTACGAACACACTGTCCGTGCTGCAAAAATGTTCCACCACCGTGGCTTGCGCCTGTGCTCCCAGGCTGACCAGCAGGCGGGTCTGTGCGGCGATATGGCTGCGACCGCTGCGATAACTGATGCAGATGGGGCGGGCAAGTTCCACGCCATCGGCGAGCTCCAGCACGGCGCCATGCCCGGCGAAAGCAGAATTGAGCGCGACCATGGGCGAATCAGCAAACGCCGCGAACCGGCCATACAGTTCACGCAACTGCGCGGGCTGTTGTTCCGCCATTGCCGCGATGCTATGGAGTTGCACGCCGGGCGGCAATTCATCCGCGGCCGACAGTTCCGGCCGATATATACCGTCTACAAAAGTGACCTGCACGGCACCAGTAATGCTCAGCGTTTGTTGCTGCGAAGGCTGTGCTGCTGGTTTGCCGCGCAAATCATCTGCCAGCCGTTCGGCAAGGCCGCTCAGGTTGGTGTATTTCCAATTTTCCTGCCGGGTGGTCGGCAGGCCGGTGCGCAGAAACTGTTCCAGAGCCTCGCGGCGCATTTCATGCAGCGCATCTTCATCCGGCCCGGTGGCCTGCCAGGCTGCGCGGATGGCATCGTTTATTGTGGAAGTGTTCATGGAATCAGGCTGCCGTGCGCAGTTCAGCCGGCCGCAGCAGCCAGCACCGCGTCGTAGCCGTTGGCTTCCAGTTCCAGCGCCAGATCACGATTGCCGGATTTGACGATTCGTCCACCGGCCAGCACATGCACGAAATCCGGTTGTATGTAGTCAAGCAGACGCTGGTAGTGGGTGATAAGCAGAAATGACCGCTGGCCGTCGCGTTGCGCATTCACGCCGTTCGCAACCACCTTGAGCGCATCAATATCCAGACCAGAGTCGGTTTCATCGAGTATCGCGAGATCGGGTTCAAGTACCGCCATCTGAAAAATCTCGTTGCGTTTTTTCTCGCCCCCCGAAAAGCCTTCATTGACGCCGCGTGATAAAAAGGCCTGATCAAGCTGCATCAGTTTTGCTTTCTCGCGCACAAAGCGCATGAACTCGACCGAATCAATTTCTTTCTGTCCGCTTTCCTTGCGACGGGCATTGAGCGCCGCCTTAAGCAAGTAGACATTGCTGACTCCGGGAATCTCCACCGGGTACTGAAAGCCCAGAAAGATGCCGGCTCGGGCGCGTTCGTCGGCTTCAAGCTCGAGCAGGTTCTCGCCTTTGTAGCTTACGGTGCCGGCCGTGATTTCATAGCCAGGCTTGCCGGCAAGGGCCTGAGCGAGGGTGCTTTTTCCGGAACCATTGGGACCCATGATGGCGTGAACCTCACCGGGATTTATCTGCAGGTTCAGGCCTTTAATGATTTCCGTGCCGCCGACTGATGCGTGCAGGTTTTCAATATTTAGTAGCATGATACGGTATCCGCTTGATGTGCCGGTCTAACCGACCGCGCCTTCGAGACTAACGTTCATGAGGTTCTGCGCTTCGACTGCAAACTCCATCGGCAGCTCTCGGAACACGTCCCTGCAAAAGCCGTTGACAATCATGTTGACGGCATCTTCCTCCGACAATCCGCGCTGGCGGCAATAGAACAACTGGTCATCGGCAATCTTCGAGGTTGTCGCCTCATGTTCAACCACTGCCGACGGGTTTTTAATCTCCATGTATGGAAAAGTATGCGCACCGCATTGATTGCCCATAAGCAATGAATCGCATTGCGTGTAGTTGCGTGCGTTGTCTGCGGTAGGCAGCATGCGCACCAGGCCGCGGTAAGCATTCTGTGCACGACCGGCGGAGATGCCTTTGGAAATAATTGTGCTGCGGGTGTCGCGCCCGATATGG
>CAYGKB010000142.1:0-5068 GCA_964350425.1 uncultured Chromatiaceae bacterium
CCATGCAATTCAATGTCAGCGCTGAACGGCCTGATCTGTTCAAGACCGACCTGGCAATCGTCGGCGTCTTCAAGGACCAGCAACCCGGTGCCGCTGCCCGCGCGCTGAATACTAAAGCCGAATCCATCAGCGCAGTGCTGAAAAACGGTGATTTCACCGGCAACACGGGTGAATTATTGCTGCTCACGGATACCAGCGGTCTGGCCTGCAAGCGGATATTGCTGGTTGGCTGCGGCAAGCGCGACAAATATGACCGGCAGGCATACCGCAAGGCATTGCGGGCCGCATTCGCCTGGTGCGGCAAAAAGGGTTATGCCGATGCTGCCTGCTACCTGGGCCTCGACAATGTCAAAGGCGCCGACGTCTTCCGACGTGCGCGCATCGCCGCAGAAACCTGGCACGATGCGGCCTATCGCTTCACGCAGATGAAATCCAAGGCCGCTCAAGACGACAACGGCAAAAAGCCGGCCGGGCCGAAAAAACTGGCTTTCGCGGTGCGCGACAGCAAAGCTGCTGCAGCGGCCCGTAAGGGCATCAAACAGGGCGACGCTTTGGGTCAGGGCATGAGCCTGACGCGTGACCTGGCCAATTTGCCGGGTAACGTCTGTACCCCCGCCTACCTGGCCAAAACCGCCCGGTCGCTTGCGCGTGGCGCGAAAAACATGAGCTGCAAGGTGCTCAGCGAAGCCGATATGAAAAAACTCGGCATGGGCTCCCTGCTTTCAGTGACCGCCGGTTCCGACCAGCCCGCGCACCTGATTGTGCTGGAATACAAAGGCGCCGCCGCCAGCCGCAAACCCACTGCGCTGGTGGGCAAGGGCATAACTTTCGACACCGGTGGCATTTCCATTAAACCGGCCGCGGCCATGGACGAAATGAAATACGACATGAGCGGCGCAGCCTCGGTGCTGGGCACGTTCAAGGCAATCGCCGAGCTGCAGCCGCGGCAAAACATTGTCGGCGTTATTCCGACCTGCGAAAACATGCCCGGCGGTTCGGCCACCAAGCCGGGAGATATCGTGACCTCGATGTCGGGGCAGACCATCGAGGTGCTGAATACCGATGCCGAGGGCCGCCTGATCCTGTGTGATGCCCTGACCTATGCTCAGAAGTTCCATAAGCCGGCTGCTGTGGTTGATATCGCCACCCTGACCGGTGCCTGCGTCATTGCACTCGGCAGTCACCATTCCGGCCTGATGGCCAATTCCGACAAGCTGGCCGGCAAATTGCTGGCCGCCGGACGAGCCGCCGATGACCGGGCCTGGCAATTGCCACTGGGCAAAGACTACGAAAAACAGCTGGCGAGCAATTTCGCCGATATGGCCAATATTGGCGGCCGCGAGGCAGGCACCATCACGGCCGGCTGTTTCCTGGGTAAATTCACCCGCGACACCGACTGGGCGCACCTGGATATCGCCGGTACTGCCTGGCGCGGCGGCAAGGACAAGGGCAGCACCGGCCGGCCGGTGCCGCTGCTGCTAGAATTCCTGCTCAACAACTGATTTTCTGCAACTGCAACATGAGCCCGCTTGGTGAACCGCGCATTGATTTCTACGTGCTGGAGAGCGCCACGATGAGCGGCTGGCTGAATTTTGTCTGCCGGCTGACGGAAAAAGCCTACGGCACGGTGGAAGCCATATATGCGCACACGGGTTCGGCCGACGTGGCGCAGCAGCTCGACGAAATGCTCTGGACTTTCCGGCAGGGCAGCTTTGTGCCGCACGAAATCCTTTCCGGTGCACCACCGCGGGCGCCGGTCCGCATCGGTACTGCGGAACATCAGCTTGAAGCGGGCAACCTGCTGATCAACCTGACTGGCGCGGCGCCGGCATTTGCGAAACAATTCGACCGTATTGCCGAGGTTGTTGACGCGGATCCGATCCGCCGGACGGCCGGCAGGAAACTGTTCCGGCAATATCGCGAGATGGGCCTGGAACCCGTCACGCACAATATTTAGCTCGCAGAACACAGGTGGCGGAGAACGGCAGACTATGGATCAGGACGAAGACATTCCGGTACTGACCCAAGCCGTGCGCCGTAAAGCCGGCCAGGAACTTAGCCGGGACCAGATTGATGCGCTCTGCGACAGCCTGGCCGCCGAAGCCTGGGTGCTTCTGGACGGACTGATTGCCGAAAGCCTGCGTGACATGGAAGAGCAACTGCGTGTCAGCATTAATGACCGACTCGGTGATGAATTACCGAAACTGATTGAGAAAACACTGCACGAAAAACTGGGCGAACCGCCCGCGGACTGATCCGCACCGCCTGGCCGCGGCCCTCCGCCCCGCCTGTGCATGATCATTCCCTGCAATCACAAGGATTTTTGCAGCTGATGGAAAAAAGCTATCAGCCAGCCGACATTGAGCAGCGCTGGTATAACAAGTGGGAACAGGCCGGCTATTTCGCGCCGTCCGGCACGGGCGAGCCCTACTGCATCATGATTCCCCCGCCCAATGTAACGGGCACCCTGCATATGGGTCATGCGTTCCAGGACACTATCATGGACACACTGACCCGCTACCATCGCATGCGCGGCTGCAACACGCTGTGGCAGCCCGGTACCGACCATGCCGGTATCGCGACGCAAATGGTGGTGGAGCGGCAACTCGAAAGCCAGCAGACCTCGCGCCATGATCTGGGCCGCGAAGCGTTCGTCGCCAAGGTCTGGGAATGGAAAGAACAAAGCGGCAATACCATTTCGCGGCAACTGCGCCGCATGGGCAGTTCGGTTGACTGGCAGCGCGAACGCTTCACCATGGACGAGGGACTGTCCGCAGCCGTCACCGAGGTGTTTGTCCGGCTTTACGACGAAGGCCTGATTTACCGCGGCAAGCGGCTGGTCAACTGGGACCCGGTGCTGCATACCGCAGTTTCCGATCTGGAAGTCATAGCGGAGGAAGAACAGGGTCACCTGTGGCACTTTCGCTATCCGCTCAGCGATGGCTCGGGACATCTGGTGGTGGCCACCACCCGACCCGAAACCATGCTCGGTGACACCGCCGTCGCCGTGCATCCGGATGATGAGCGCTACCGACACCTGATCGGCAAGACCGTTGACCTGCCCCTGTGCGACCGCGCTATCCCGGTGATTGCCGATGACTATGTTGACCCGGAATTCGGCAGCGGCTGCGTCAAGATCACGCCGGCGCATGACTTCAATGACTACGAGGTGGGTCAGCGTCATGAGCTGCCGTTGATCAACATTTTTACCGTTGATGCCGCAATTAACGACAACGCGCCGGCCGCCTATCGCGGCATGGACCGGTATGTCGCGCGCAAACAAATTGTTGCCGATTTTGCAGCCGCCGGCTTACTGGAAAAAATTGCCGATCACTCGTTGATGGTGCCGCGCGGAGATCGCAGCGGCCAGGTGGTCGAGCCCTATCTGACAGACCAGTGGTTTGTGAAAACCGGACCGCTGGCCGCACCGGCCATCGAGGCGGTGGAAGATGGTCGCATCCGCTTTATCCCGGAAAACTGGTCCAAAACCTATTTTGAATGGATGCATAACATTCAGGACTGGTGTATCAGCCGACAACTGTGGTGGGGCCACCGCATTCCCGCCTGGTATGACAGCGACGGCAAAATCTATGTCGGTCGCTCCGAACAGGAGGTGCGCGAGCGACAGCAACTCGGCGCTGATGTCGCGCTCAGCCAGGACCCGGACGTGCTCGACACGTGGTTTTCATCGGCCCTGTGGCCCTTCTCCACACTGGGCTGGCCGCAGTCGGAGCAGGATCTGCGAACTTTCTACCCCACCAGCGTGCTGGTAACGGGTTTCGACATCATATTTTTCTGGGTCGCGCGGATGATCATGATGGGCTTGAAATTCGCCGGCGATGTGCCCTTCCGTGAAGTCTACATACACGGCCTGATCCGCGATCAGGACGGCCAGAAAATGTCCAAGTCCAAAGGCAACGTGCTGGACCCGCTGGATCTCATCGACGGCATCGAACTGGAGCCGCTGGTTGCCAAACGCACTACCGGGCTGATGCAGCCGCAACTGGCACCGAAAATCGAACAGGCGACCCGCAAGCAGTTCCCGGATGGCATACCAGAGTTCGGCACCGATGCATTGCGCTTTACCTTCGCGGCACTGGCCAGCACCGGCCGCGACATACGCTTCGATCTTGGTCGCATTGAGGGATACCGGAATTTCTGCAACAAAATCTGGAATGCGGCTCGCTTTGTATTGATGAATACCGAGAACGCTGCTGTGGATGTCGGCACCGACCATCTCAGCCTGCCGGATCGCTGGATACGATCACGTTTCGGTCAGACAGTTAACGAAGTGCACGAACATCTCGAGCACTACCGGCTCGATCTGGCTGCCAAAGCGCTGTATGAATTCACCTGGAATGAATATTGCGACTGGTACCTGGAACTGAGCAAACCACTATTGCAGGATCAGTCGGCTGACGCCGCTCGTCAGGCAGCAACGCGGGGAACACTGATTCACATTCTGGAATCATTGCTGCGCTGCCTGCACCCGATCATTCCCTTTATCACCGAAGAAGTCTGGCAACGTGTGGCCCCGGTAGCCGGGACGCAGGCTGCCACCATCATGCTGCAGCCGTATCCGCAGGGCGAAGGGTATCCGCGCGATGTCGAAGCCGAAGCAGAACTCGACTGGCTGATGGGCTTCATCCTCGGCATCCGCCAGATTCGCGGCGAAATGGACATTGCGCCCGGCAAGCCGCTGCCGGTAATGGTTCAGGATGCGGGCGAGGCAGACCGTTCGCGCATCGACCGGCATCAGCTCTATCTGCAAAACATTGCCCGACTGGAAAGTATAGAGATCCTTGCCGCAGATGCTGACGCGCCTACTGCGGCGACTGCGTTGCTGGGAGGCATGAAGATTCTGGTGCCCATGGCGGGATTGGTGGATGTCGCAGCCGAACGCGATCGCTTGCACAAACAGCGTGACAAAGCCGCCCGGGATCTCGACAAGGTGGCCGCAAAACTGGCCAATGAAAACTTTGTCAGCCGCGCCCCGGAAGCCGTCGTTGCCAAGGAACAGGAGCGGCAACGACAACTGGTGCAGGAAATCGAGCAGCTGGATGTGCAG
>CAYGKB010000143.1:0-5041 GCA_964350425.1 uncultured Chromatiaceae bacterium
AGAGTTTTTTTGCCCTGCTGCAACATTGATTTGCCGCAGCGAAACCCCGTCAATGCCGGCTTCGGCAAACAGTTTTTCGGCCGCCATAATAAGCTGATGCCGGGTATTGTCGCGCGCTGAGCTGGGCTGGGTCTGGGCCTGCATGATTTCTAAATCATCTGATTTAAAACGCGCCGAGTCAAGCGCTGAGTCAGGTACCGGGCGGGCGGAACACGCGGGCGAAATACTCTGCCAGGTCAGTGCTGATTTCCTCAGTGGCAGTGCTGCTGATGCCGGCCAGGTTCTGCGCCAGCTGCTTCTTGATGTCGAGCTGCATCTGGCGCGCAATCTGGATGCGCTGCGCCTGTGGCGAGCCGGCGCCGTGCATGGATTCGGTCAGGTAACCGACTGCATTGCGGCCCAGCGTCATGTTTTCTATCAAGCGCAGGATGCGGATACGGTTTTCGGTGGAAACGTCGCTGCGACCCTGCAAATATTTTTTGATCAGCGGACCGATATCGGGATGGTCGAGATCCTGCTCCGAGGGCAAAGTGACAACCAGACCGCCTGCCAGATCCTGCGCCAGCCTGCCGATCTCATAAGGCATCCGTGTAACATGATGCTTACAGACATTGGCGATCATGTCGTCGTTAATGTAGTTGCCGGAGGCAGTTTTGGTGGCCTGATAGCTGCTGGCTATGCCGGTGCTGTAGATAGTCTCATTGAGGTGGGTCATTTCCACCAGTTTGTCTTTAATATGTGACGCTTTGTCCGCGCCGTTGTATTCAGCAATGGTGGCAGCCGCGCCGATCAGTACATCGCCGACTCCCGATTTGCACACGTAGCTGCGACGGTGATAACAGGTAAATCGCTCCACCAGCATGGACGCAAATTCATATTCACCATTCATGAAAATGTGTTCGTTGGGGATAAACACATCGTCGAGCACGATCATGGCTTCCTGGCCGGCGAATTGTTCATTGCCCGCATCAAGCCCATTGCCTTCCATACTGCGCGTGTCGCAGGACTGGCGGCCATAGATATAGGTGATGCCCGGGGCGTCAACGGGGAAAGCGCCCACTATGGCATAGTCAATATCGGCTTCACCCAGCCGGATAGTGGGCATGATCACTATCCAGTGCGAATTCACACAGCCGGTCTGGTGAGCTTTTGCGCCGCTGACGTAGACGCCCGCATCGGTTCTGCGGGTAATTCGCACATACATGTCCGGATCGTCCTGCTGATGCGGCGCTTTACTTCGATCGCCTTTGACGTCTGTCATAGCGCCGCCGATAACGTGGCCGGCGGACTGCCGGTCGGCGACAAAGCGTTTGAAACGCTCGTGATACTCAGTGCCGTGACCGGTGTCTATCTCGCAGGTTACCGAATGCAGGGCATTAAAGGCATCCATACCGACACAGCGCTGAAAACAGGTGCCGGTCAGCTGTCCCAGGCGGCGCTGCATTTTGTTCTGCAGTACCAGGTCTTCGGGACTGGTGGCGATATGCAGAAACCGGTTGATGCGTTCGCCCGTGTAGGGCGATATAGCACTGGCCAGTTCCGGATTGGATTCGGCGAGGTCATAGGTCTTGGCGACGGCATTGATGGACGGGCGTATCATCGGATGATCGACCGGTTCGGCAATGCGCTCACCGAACAGGTAGACGTTCAGGTTTCTGCCGCGGATGCTGTCTATGTATGCGGCGCCGGTGCGGATCATCGCCGCGGCAGATATTTTGCTGGCTTGCTCGGGCATAGTCGTTGTACTTTGACTGTGGTTGAATTGATGCAATTGATTTAAAGCGGATTCTATCATGCAGAACATGTCGCCATTGCAGAACCCGGTATTCCGGCGGTTGTTCACCGCGCAGGTTATTGCGCTGGTCGGAACCGGACTGACTACCGTCGCGCTGACTTTGCTGGCCTACGATCTGGTGCAGGAGGATGCCGGCGTGGTGCTGGGCACAGCGCTTGCCTGCAAAATGATTGCCTATGTGGTGTTTGCGCCGGTTATCGGCGGACTGGCGCATCGCTTTCCGCGCAAGCCATTATTGATCTGCCTGGACCTGGTCCGCGCAGCGATAGTGCTGGTCATGCCTTTTGTGAACGCAGTTTGGCAGATCTACCTGCTGATCTTCCTGTTGAATCTTTTTTCGGCCGGATTCAAGCCGGTATTCGCGGCCACCATACCTGAGGTACTGGCTGACGAAGAGCAATACACCAAAGCTTTGTCATACTCACGTCTGGCCTATGATCTGGAAAATCTGCTCAGCCCGACTCTGGCGGGTATTGCGCTGCTGTTTTTCAGTTACACAGGATTATTTGCTGCCAATTCAGTGGCATTCGTTATCTCGGCTCTGTTGATCCTTGTTTGCCTGCTGCCTAAAGCCGAGCCACAGGATCGGCTGGGCGGAGTCTGGGGCGAAATCAGCTTCGGTGTTATTGCCTATATGAAAACGCCGCGTCTGCGGGCCTTGCTGACGTTGTATCTGGCTGTGGCCTGCGCCAGCGCCATGGTGATTGTGAATACGGTGGTGTACGTCAAGGAAATTCTTGGCGGCAGCGACGAGCAAGTTGCGCTGGCCTTTGCTGCGGCTGGTTTTGGTTCCATGCTGGCGGCGCTGGCGGTGCCGCGGCTGATCGAAAAAATATCCGACAAAGCAGTCATGACAGGCGGTGCCATCCTGATGGGTGTCGGCGTGATGGCGATTGGCACGGGGCCAGGCATAACGGCAATGCTGCCAGTATGGTTTGCGATCGGACTGGGCTGGTCGCTGGTGCAGACTCCGGCGGGCAGGGTGGTTAACCGTTCCGCCAGATCCAGTGACCGGGCTGCATACTTTTCGGCGCAGTTTGCTTTGTCACATGCATGCTGGCTTTTGGCCTACCCGCTGGCCGGTCAATTGGGAGCTGCCATCGGCATAGCAGCGACCGCGCTTTACCTCGGTCTTGCCATTGTCGCCTTTGGCGCGCTGGCCATGTTGTTCTGGCCGCCGCAAGCCGGACACTCCCTGGAACACGAACATGCAGCGCAGGATCACCTGCACATGCACACTCACGGGCGGCATCATCAGCACGAGCATCGTGGCAATGAGGGCCCTGAACCGCACAGTCATCCGCACTATCATCCCAAACAGCGCCATGCGCACAACTTCGTTATTGACGAGCACCATCTGACCTGGCCCAAACCACGCGTCTGACAAAATAAAAAAGCCCCGACCGTTGCGGGCCGGGGCTTTATTCTGTGCAGTTCTGCCGCTGGCAGACCTGCAGGTCTAGTCACCAAAGCGGTAAACGTACTCTATACCGTAGGCGCGGCCGAAAGCCGGCGATATGGAGTTCTGGTGCAGTCCCACCGCGTTGGACCAGGCCGGACCGGTAATCACCGGGAAGCCGAAAATACCGGTCGGGGTGCGATCATCCAGAATATTGTTGATGTACGTCGCCAGGGTCCAGTCTGCAGACTCCAGTCCGAGCCTGCCGTTCCAGCGCTTGCGATTCGGATACTTGAGGAAGTTGTCCGCTTCAGCATAACGCTCGGTCTCGAGCACAAAATCGGTGCGCGCAAACCACTCAAACACTTCCGGCCCGTCGAATACGTTCAGCGTGATCTCATTGACGTAGTCCAGACCGAAAATAAACGAATGCTTGGGTGCGCCGGGTATGCGTTTGCCGTTGGCATCGCCCTCACCAGTGAGGTCTGCAAGGGCAAGGTCGTAATATTCCCTGAAAGTGCCGTTTGCCAGACCATAGGAAAACTGGCCGGTCAGGTTTTCAGTGAAGAGGAAGCTGGTTTCCAGCTCTGCTCCCCAGATTTTACTTTTACCCGAATTGACGTTGATCTGGGTCAGGGTGCCGCCAATGTTCTCGTTTTGCGATACGGCCTGATTCTTCCAGTTAATGTAATAGACGGCATAGTTGGTAGTCAGCCGCCGGTCCATCCAGGTCTTCTTGGCGCCAAATTCGTAGGTCCAGGCTTTCTCCGGCTTGATGACCGTCAGACCGAAATTAGGCTTGTTATTTTCGGCGATGGATTCGCACTGGTTCGCCGTGGTGCGGAAATACGCAGTTACAAATTCCGCCGGTTTATCGCCTTTGGCAGCCGACACGTAGTACATGGTGCTGTCATCAGGTTCGTAGCGCAGAATAAACCGCGGTGAGAGTGCCTTGATCGTGCTCTTACCCGTGTTGCTCTGGCCATAGTACTGGGTATAAAGGCCACCGGGGTCTTCACCGGCATCACAGGTTGCGCCGGCATCAATGTCGCGTTTTTCTTCGGCCCAGCGCAGTTCAGATGAGAACTCCAATGCATCGCTGATGTCGTAGTTCAGTGAGCCGAATACAGCAATATTCTTGATGTTCTGGGTCAGTGGAATGGGGGAGAACTGCCCCTGACCAGGGCCCGGGAAGCGCCGCTGATTGCTGGTGCGATCTTCTTCAAAATAGTTCACACCCAGGATGCCGCGCAGCCGCCGGTCGCCGGGGCTTTCGATACGCGACTCCAGGCTCTGGTTTTCCCAGGCGGCGTTTTCCACCATGTGGAACAGCCCCACACCCAGAATCGGCCGGCGTTCGGTGCGATCCAGATCGTAAACCTGATCAAAATCGTCCTTATTCCAGGCCACCCGGGTCAGCCACGTCCAGTCGCCGATATCCTGATCCCACTGCACCAGCAGCCGGGTGGTGTCGCGTCGTGTGCCCGGTTGTGCCGGAGCCGCGATGCAGTCGGCCGGCACCAGCGAACCGAGGCAGCCTGGGTTGCCCATGATGCCGTCATAGAAATCCGGCAGGTTGATGCGTGCCTGACGTGGCGCGCCCTCGGCGGGAAGCGTGTATGCGATACCGGCCATTACGCCCGGAATGGGCGGAAATAAAAAGCCCGGTTCGTAGGCTTCCGGCTGGGGGAATGCCGCCACGTTAAACGAGGCGTTATTGGGATTGAACGGGTTGCCGGCAAAATAGGTCACCCGATCCGGGTCCAGCGTGCCGCAATACGCTCCCGGAGAGGTCCCGAACCAGACTTCACCGCTGTTGTCAGCTGTGCCCGGATTGCCGATGGTCG
>CAYGKB010000144.1:0-4999 GCA_964350425.1 uncultured Chromatiaceae bacterium
TGTAAACCATGGACTGGCCAACCTGCATCTGAATCGGTACATCCAGTTCCCAGCATTTCGCATAAAAAGGATAGACCCTGGCATGCCCCGGTTCCATGTTGAACCAGTGCGGGTAAAAATGGGCGCCGATAAAGCCCATGTTGGTTACCGCATCCTCGAACGCCTTGACCCCTTTCATGCCCATGGTGGGGTCAATGCCCGCCAGACCGAAAAGTCGATCCGGATATTTTTCGCAGGCGCGCGCGACAATTTCATAGGGCATGTGATAGCAGCCCGGTAGGCCCACCTGTCCGCTATAGGCGGCAATCAGAAATGCCTTGTCGATGCCCGCATCGTCAAGAATCTCGATCAGTTCATCGATCTCGATTGGCTTGCCAGTGCTTTCCTTGGAATTCATCTTGTTCTGGAAAAACTGATCGCCCCAGCCCGGGCGCTGCCGGAGGGCCTCCTCGTTCCAGATGTTGACCACTGCATCAATGGCCTTGTAGTCGTATTCAGACATGCTTTGTACCTGATTTATTTAAGTTTTTTCGCCGGCACTGGTTTTTCCGGGGCAGGAACGATAGCAGAGAACAGCGCCGGCATAAATGATTCATATCAACGCCGGCGGGCGGCGCCCGGTTTTGTCTTGCGGGCATTTTGGACTATAGTCGCTGCTGGCCTTAGGGGTGGCTCGCAAGAGCCTGAGATTCCGTCTTGGCGGTGAACCCTCAGAACCTGATCCGGTTAGTACCGGCGTAGGAATAGGACAAACCTGACTGGCGCTCGTTCTTAACCGGGTCTCTGACAATCAGATAGAGATCCGACCTTGCACACTTTTTTTATTGCTTTGCGATTGACGCTGCTGCTGGCGTTTGCCGCACCCGTGGCGGCTGCAAGCCCACCCGACGAAATTACTGTGTCCGGTTTCCGGCCGCTGGCTGCCGGGGAGTCTGACTCCGGCCTTACTCTTCTGAACAGCACCACAGTCAACCGGGTATCGCTGTCAAATTTTGAACAGCTCGTGCAGCTAATACCGAATATGAACCTGTCCGGCGAAGCATCGCGGGCGCGTTATTTGCAGCTGCGCGGCATTGGCGAGCGTGAGCAGTATGAAGGCGCACCCAATCCGTCGGTCGGTTTCGTGGTTGATGATATTGATCTGTCCGGTCTGGGGGGTATTACAGCCACTTATGATATCCGGCAGGCCGAGGTTTTGCGCGGACCGCAAAGCGCGCGTTACGGTTCCAGCGCGCTGGCCGGCATGATTTATCTGCAGACAGCGCAACCCGACCAGACTTCCTCACTGCAGGCCGAAATAGGTGCCGGCAATGCAGATACGCGCATACTGGGCGCAGCCGCTGGCGGCGGGCTGACTGATCGTCTGAGCGGACGTCTGTCTGTTTATAGTTATCAGGACAATGGTTTTCGGCACAATACCTTCCTCAGCCGTGATGACACCAACGAGCGCGATGAACTGACGGTACGCGGCAAGCTCAACTGGGACATGCGGGGCAACTGGCAGGCGCTGTTGACACTGCTCTACGCCGATGCCGACAACGGCTACGATGCCTGGTCATTGGCCAACACCGCGCGGGTGCAGTCGGATGAACCGGGTCGTGACGAGCAGCAGACGCTGGCGGCTTCATTGCGCGTCAGCGGACCGGCATTCAGAGGGGCTGATCTGGTCAGCATCACCACGGCAGCCGACTCCGATATTCTGTTCAGCTTTGATGCTGACTGGGCCAACCCGACTACGTTTCTGCCGGCGTACGCGGTCGCCTACAGCTCCCGCAACCAGCGGCAACGCGATACCTGGAGTCAGGAGCTGCGGCTGGTCTCAGATGATCAGGGTCGCTGGTTCGGTGGCACGACTGACTGGGTCACGGGTTTCTATCTGCACCGACTCAGCGAAGACAATGACTTGCTGGACCCCGGCAGCTACGTCGATTTCGATCCTATGTCGTGCTTGCCCGGCTGGTGTGTGGGGCGACGCGAGGTGCACAGTCGCTACGCGGCGGAGACCGCCGCAGTGTTTGTGGCCACTGACACCCGGCTCAGCGCCGCGCTGAACCTGTCGTTTGGTTTGCGCTGGGAGCGCTGGGATGCCGATTACCGCGATCGCTGGTTTGACAACAATCTGTTTGACCCAATGGGCGTGCCGGTACCGGTTGATGGCAGCAGCAGTTTTGATCCCACCGAAAATATGCTGGGCGGGCATGTATCGTTGGGCTATGACCTGAACGACGCTCTGCACGTATATGGACGTATCGCACGCGGCTTCAAGGCCGGCGGCTTCAATCCTTCGCTGGCGGCATTTGTCCGGGCTGGAGTAACCGGCCCATACGGAGCGGAGCGCATAGCCTATCAGCCCGAGTATGCCTGGAACTATGAGACGGGACTAAAAGGTGAATGGCTTGATGGCAGGCTCACCGCTGATGTGAGTCTGTTCTATATGGATCGTGACGAAGCTCAGTTGAGTCAGTCGGATCAGCTCGACAATCCGGCATCCTTTATCTATGTCACTTCAAATGGCGCAGCGCATAGCTACGGGTTGGAAGCAGTGACTGAATGGCAGCTTAGCGAACGGCTGCAGTTGCATGGCGCGCTCGGCTTGCTGCGAAGTGAAATCGACGCATGGGGCGTGCGGCCGGCGGTGGTCGGCAGAGAACTGGCGCATGCGCCGGAGTATACGGCTAATGTCGGCGCGACATGGTCCGCAGCGTCAGGCTGGTACGCGCGCATGGATATTCGAGCTGTTGCCGCCTATTTTTTTGATATCAGCCACGATCAGAAGTCGCAGAATTACCGGCTTGTAAACATGCGTCTGGGCAAAGACTGGCGCCACTGGAGTGTATCGCTCTGGGGCCGCAATATACTGGATCGCAAGTACGCAACCCGCGGATTCTATTTTGTGAATGAGCCGCCTTATACGCAGTTACCAACGCTGTACACCAAATTTGGCGATCCGCGTCAGGTTGGCATCACGATAAAGTACAGTTACTGAGACAACTTTCTAGCAGAGGCCAGCATGAAAATTACGGTTGCCATCAGCATGTATCCGTTGGATGCAGACTACAAACCTGCCATTAAAAAATTTATTCGCAGGCTGCGTGATTATCCAGGCATGACAATAATTACTAATCAGATGAGTACGCATGTGAATGGCGAATTCGGTGCTGTATCCAAAGCGATAAATGAATGTATGCAGCACAGGATGGAGCAGGAAGCGAAGGTGGTGTTTGTGATGCGCTATTTGAACGCGGATTTGGATATCGAGCATTTGCCGGACATTGACTGAAATCTGGCAATCCATTGTGCAGACCGGCAGCGCGCTGACCGGTTGGGAGGCAGCCGCAGTATTGCTGGCAATTGCCTACCTTTTGCTGGCCATCAGACAGAACCTGGCCTGCTGGCCGGCGGCCATCGCCAGCGCCGCCATATACACGATACTCATGTACCAGGCGGGTCTATACATGGAGTCGGCGCTGCAGCTTTTTTATATCGGTATGGCGATCTATGGCTGGTTTCACTGGTCGCGTGGCGGGTCCCGTGACAGTCAGTTGCCGGTCACCGTCTGGCCGCCGGCATTCCATCTGCCGCCAATCGCGGCCATTGTTGCCCTGAGCCTGGCGAGCGGCTACCTGCTGGATCATTACTCTGCCGCTGCGTTTCCCTATGTTGATTCATTTACAACCTGGGGAGCCATCGTCACCACCTGGATGGTGGCGCGTAAAGTGCTGCAAAACTGGCACTACTGGTTCGTCATAGACAGTGTTTCTGTGTATCTGTATGTGCAACGTGGTCTGTACCTGACAGCATTGCTGTTTGTGGTGTACTTGCTGCTGATTCTGGTCGGCTACCGTTCCTGGCGCCAATCGTTGCGGTATGCGCATGCATGAACCATTGCAACTGGTCGGCCACCTGCCCGAACTTGCCGGTGCACGATTAGAACGCCGGCTGGCGGGCGGGCCATTAAGCGACAAATGGCTGCTTCGCAGCGCTGCCGACCGTTGGGTATTGAGGAAGGATAAGCCGCTGGCGTTGCGGCTTAATTTGCGGCGCGACGAAGAACTCAGAGTGAGGGACATCCTTGCTGCCAGCGGTTGGTGCGAAAATTTTCTGTGGGCGGATGTCCGGCAGGGAATTCTGGTGGTGCCGTATGTGCCTGGCCGGGTATGGACCGCAACAGACATGCAGCAGCCCGAGCAGCTTGCGCGCCTGGCAAGACTGCTGTGGCGCCTGCATGGCAGTGCATTGCAGGCGCCTTTGTTTTGCCTGGATGAACGGGTGAAAAGCTATGCGCGCTGCCTGGGCACTTCTGCCGCTGCGGAAAGCGCAGCGAAGGTATGCCGGCTGCTGGCCGCTGCAGCCGACTCACAACCAGCGGTGGTGTGCCACAACGATCCGGTTGCGGGCAACATTGTTGATGACGGCGAATTGCATTTGATTGATTTTGAATTTGCCGCAGCGGGACATCCGTTGTTCGATATTGCTGCGGTTATTGAGCACCATCGCCTCCCGGCAGGCCCAATCAAGGTATTTGTCGAAGCCTACATACAGGCAGGCGGTTGCTGTGACAGCGTTGCGTTGGAACATTGGCGCATGATTTACGGTCAGACTGTCAGTCTCTGGGATCAGGTTGTGGCTGCAGGTTAGCCGCGCACCGGTATATAGTCATAATCACGGAACGCCGGCTTGGTAAGCATGCTTAAACGACTGTCACTGTATCTGCACACTCTGCGGTGGTTGCGGGTCAGCCAGCTTTTCTGGCAGGTATACCGGCGCCTGCGCCCCGTGGTTGCGACCCGGGAAATTGATGCGGAACCCTGTCGGCAGCAGCTCGCCGCCGCCGCTTTTGCAGCAGGGCCGCAGCCTGATCAGTGTGAACTGCGTTTCCTGAACATAAGCAGTTCGGCCGAGCCTGACGGTTTTGACTGGCATCCCGTCGACCGGTCGCGACTATGGCGGTACAACCTGCATTATTTTGATTATCTGCACTGGGATGCCATTCCCGATG
>CAYGKB010000145.1:0-4977 GCA_964350425.1 uncultured Chromatiaceae bacterium
CGCCGGAGTATTGACCAGGATTTCCAGTGCCGCGGCCAGACCGTCGCCTTCTTTTTTCGGCACTAGCTGCTGTGACACCACACCTTTTAGCGAAGTAGACAACATGGTGCGCACGTGCGGCTGTTTGTCGGTAGGAAATACGTTGACGATACGGTCAACAGTCTGCGCTGCGCCGTTGGTATGCAGAGTGCCCATAACCAGAATGCCCATTTCGGCTGCAGTTACGGCAATGCTGATGGTTTCGAGATCGCGCATTTCGCCCACCAGAATGACATCCGGGTCTTCGCGCAGAGCTGAATGCAGAGCCTCGGCAAAGCTTTTGCAGTGATCGCCCACTTCGCGCTGACTGATGAGGCATTTGTTGCGCTCATGAACAAACTCAATGGGATCTTCAATCGTCAGGATATGTCCTTTGAGGTTGGTATTGATCTCGTTGATCATGGCGGCAAGTGTGGTGGATTTGCCTGAACCCGTTTTACCGGTAACAAGTATGAGCCCCTGAGTCTGCTGGCAGAGCGTTTTGAGCGCCGGCGGCATTTTCAGGTCCTGCAGCGATTTCGCTGACCTCGGTATGGCGCGGAACACGCCGCCCATACCGCCCAGATGGCGCATGACGTTGACACGAAAGCGAGCCAGCCCTTCGATGTTGTAGGCAAAGTCAGCCGACTCATGCTGATTGAATTCGTCCACCGCTTTGGGGGGCATGATTTCGCGCAGCAGGTCTTCCACGCGGCCGGCCGGCAGCGGCTCTTTCTCAAAAGTATCCAGATCACCGAAAACGCGCATCCGTGGCGGCAGGCCGGCAATTACATGCAGATCCGAGCCGCTGCGTTCGACGAGCATTTGCAAATAGGTGTTTATCTCGGCCATGGTCAGCCCGGCTCCTGCTGCAGATCCACGCGCTGCAGAATGGTCGTATCAGTAACAAATTTCTGAAACAGGGTTTTGTCGGCGGCAAACCGGAAGGCATCATCCGGATCGGCCTCCTTGGCCTGCACGGCTTCCAGGAGCGCCTGATCCATGAGCTGCATGCCAATGTCGGCATTGGTTTGCAGCTGGCTGGGAATCTGGTGGGTCTGGTTAGTCTGAATCAGGTTGGCAATGGCCCGAGTCATGATCATGATTTCCATGCAGGCGCGTCGGCCTTTGCCATCCGGGGTCTTGATCAGGTTTTGTGTCATGACGGCTTTGAGGCTTTGTGCCAGGAAAGCCTTAGTCTGTTCACGCTGATCGCTGGGCAGGGCATCAATGATTCGGTCAATGGTTTTTACCGCGCCTGTGGTATGCAGTGTGCCAAACACCAGGTGGCCGGTCTCCGCCGCCGTCATCGCCATGCTGATGGTTTCGGCATCGCGCATTTCGCCCACCAGAATGACGTCCGGGTCTTCGCGCAGCGCGGAGCGGATGCCGTCGGCAAAACTGACCAGGTGGGTACCCAGCTCGCGCTGAATTACCTGTGCTTTCTGGCTTTGATGCACGAACTCGATCGGGTCTTCCAGGCTGATGATATTCAGGTTCCGGTTGCGATTCAGGTAGTCGATCATGGCTGCCAGCGTGGTGGACTTACCCGTACCGGTGGAGCCGGTAACCAGCACCATGCCCTGATGGTTGTCACATACTTTGCGCACCGCCGCAGGTAATTTAAGACTTTCCAGGGTCGGCACCTCGGTCGGAATAAACCGGAAAGTTGCGCCGACGCCGGTTGCTTTGCGGAACAGATTAACCCGATAGCGCGCGTTATCCTCGGATACATAGGAGAAATCGATGTCCTCGCCTTCGGCAAAGCGGGTTTTTTGTGCCTCGGTCATGATTTCCGCGACATAGCTTTCCATTTCCTGATCGCCCAGTTCGCGGAACTTTATCGGCAACAGGTCGCCATGCATGCGCAGCATGGGAGGGACTCCCACAGCCAGATGGATGTCCGAGCAATTCTGGGTCAGGCCGAGCTTGAGAAAGGCGTCTATGCGTGCCATGGCCTATGCTCCCCCCATGGCATCTGCAATGGCACGGCTCAGGTCATCCATGGAATCAAAGCGTTTCATTTTGTCGACGGCCATGGCGCGATGCACGACTTCGGCGAGCTCCCTGCTGATCGCCGGGTTAGCTTCCTCGGCGCGCATGCACTTGCCCTGCACGTGTTGATACATCACTGCCATGTGATCGCCCTTGGTATAGGGCGGGGTACCGGTGAGCATTTCGTAGAAAATCACGCCGAGGCTGTAGATGTCAGCCCGATGGTCCACCTTCTTGCCGAGAATCTGCTCCGGCGCCATGTATTTCGGTGAGCCGATTACATAGCCCGTCTTGGTCAGGTTGGTGTCACCGCCGCCCGCTGCGGCTGCCACACCGAAGTCCACGATTTTCAGCAGGCCTTCATCATTAATCAGCAGGTTGGCAGGCTTCAGATCGCGGTGGATGATGCCTACCTGGTGCGCCACCGACATGCCGGTAGCGATATCCCTTGCCCAGCCGGCAGCCTTTTCGGCCGGCAGCGCCTTGTGGCCGGCAACCTCTGCGCCGAGGGTGTGCGACGGGAAATATTCCATCGAGATGGCATAGCTGCCGGACAGATTGAGGAAGTCGTAGATGCGAATAACGTTCTTGTGCGTGATCTTGCGGGAAAAGCGCAGCTCATGCACAAAACGCTGCAGCATTTCGTCGTCGCCAGCCACATTGGGGTTCAGGAATTTCAGAATCAGGCGCTCATCAACCACGGTGTCTTCAACCAGCAGCACGGTGCCGAATGCGCCTTTGCCGATTTTTTCAACGTACTTGTAGCGGTCCTCAATAATGTCCCCGGGGGTGAGCTTGCTGATATCAAGTTGCGCCGCCTTGGTCGGCGCCATCTTGGCAGCAATTTTCTGCATCTCGGCGTCATCAATGAGCATCGTATGCGCAGGCTCTGCCATGGCCTGCGCTTTCTGGTCGCCGATAATCTGGGAATCCGAGTAGCGTCCCGAAATTTTTTCCACCGCTTCGCGCGCAGCGGTAGCCACGGCTTCGTTACTGACGTCCTGCAGCGGCTGCACGGTGGCCTTGACGAGTTCTGCATTGCTGTCATTGGTCAGCGCGGCCAGCGTTTGCAGCGTGGCAACTATGATGTCCGGCTCGGGCCGTTGCAGCATGCTCATGACGTCATCTACCAGCGTGGCATCCCCCAGCTTGCCAAGCGCACGCAGCACGCTCGGCACAGCTTTAGGGTTGCCGCCCAGCATTTCCTTAAGTCGCGGCAGGGCTTCCTTGCTGCCGATTTCGGCCAGCGCATCCACTGCCCGTTCGCTGACCCACCAGTCGCTGTCACGGGTTGCATTAATCAGGTGTTTGACGGCCCGCTCGTCCTTGGTCTGATTCAGGATTTCGATGGCCGAGCGGCGAATGTTTTCGTCTTTGTCGCTGATCAGTTCCATGACAGCGCCGAGCACCTTGTCACCGCCGATGGTCGCCAGTGCATCGCATGCGCGTGACCGCACCCACCAATCGCCGTCGCCTATGGCCATCAACAGGTACTTGATGCTCGACGAGTCCGCCAGTTCGTTAAGCACCTCGACAGCCGAGCGGCGTGCATACTCGGATTCATCCTGCAGCACGCCGACCAGGTATTTGAAGGTATCGGGGTGACGCAACCGCACGACCAGGTCCACGGCTTTGCCCTGCACATCGAGATCCGCGTCCATCAGCAGCGAGCAAATCAGTTCGATGTCATGCCCGCCCTTGAATTCCAGCAGGGCATCGAGGGCTGCGCCGCGCACCTGCCGATTCGGATCCTTGAGCATCGACTGAATGGTGGCCAGCACCTCGGGCGTCTGAAAATTGGCCAGTATTTTGACGATGTGTACCCGGGCAGAGTTATCTTTACCTGCGGTGCGGGAAATAAGGTCGGGCACCAGATCCGGGGTTGCGCGTTCGCCGATCATCTTGAAAACGGCAGCTTTTTCGCGTGGCTCGAGCTGATAGGCAATCTGCAGCAACTTGCGCACGTTTAGCTGCTCAAGGTGCGAACGCATGATATCCAGAACAGCATGCGTGGAGATGTCGTCAATATCGAGCAGTTCGGGCAGCAGATTAATGTTGTAGTTGGTTGACGAGGAGAGCGCCCAGGCCGCACCCGCAACACAGCGTTCATTCGGATGACACAAGCCTTGCGCTACTGCTTTAAAGTTCTGATCGCTGACCTGAGCGGTAAGCGCATCAACAATTCCGATGGTCTGGTAGCGGTCAGCGCTGGCCAGCGCATCAATAAGTATGGGAATGGCAGCCTTGCCGCTGTTTTTCAGGCTCTTTAACGCTTTCTGTGCAGTTGGCGTATTGGCGTCCGGTTCCGCGAGCAATTGCGAAACACAGCGTTCAGCTTTGATGGCGGTCAAGAACTTCATCTTGCTATCTGGCTGTCCCGAATTTGCCGGCGAATCCACGCGTTCGCCGCACCCATATTTAAGGGTATGTAATTCCTCGCCCGTATAACGTGCGCCCGTTCCGAAATCCGGGCACGAGGCCCCGTATTCCTTGGGGTACAATGTCGCGCTTTGGGCGGTCCGGATACTGTTAAATACGTCACGAAAATGGCTGGGACTTTACAAAAGGCACTCGAAAAGGCTCTGAATGAGCGGCAGTTCCCCTTTGGCGGACAGCCGCCGGCGCTGACCTGGGCGGCGGCCGGGGCAACGGTTTTGGCTGCCGGCGGCGGCGTGGCGATTCGGCTCGAACTCGGCTTTCCGGCCGGCGCGGCCGCGGATCGCCTGCGCGCTGCTCTGCAGGAAATTTGGCAGACAGCGGGTGGCAGCGGCGACGTGCCGGTCGAGATCGTGACAGACATTCGCCGCCATGCCGTGCAGGGGACGCTGGCACCGCTGGGCGGGGTAAAAAACATCATCGCGGTGTCGTCAGCCAAGGGTGGCGTCGGTAAGTCCACCGTGGCGGTAAACGTCGCGCTGGCCCTGCAGCGCGAGGGCGCGCGGGTAGGCATCCTAGATGCCGACA
>CAYGKB010000146.1:0-4955 GCA_964350425.1 uncultured Chromatiaceae bacterium
CGCTGATAATCATCAGCGGCAGCCTGTTGCTGGAAAGCTATTTCGGCATCCCGGGGATCGGCAAGGTCACTTATGACGCTATCGTGACAGGCGACCAGCCCGTACTCAAAGCTGTGGTCGCACTTACTGCCATCCTGTTTGTCGTCGCACAGTTGCTGACCGACATCTGCTACCCGCTGGTTGATCCAAGGGTATCGCTGCGATGACTGCGGCGACTTTGCCGGTTGCGCAACATGGCGATTCGTTGTGGCGCAGGGCGCTGCGCAAGTTCCGTCGTGATCGCGTCGGTATGCTGGCTTTGCTGGTGGTGGGCATCTATGCCGTTATCGCGGCCGGCGTCATGCTTGGCTGGTGGGCAACCGGCTGGGCCGAAATCAGCGGCCCCAAGTGGGCGCCGATTTCCGCCGAACACTGGCTGGGCACCAACATTATCGGCCAGGACATATTTTCCCGGGCGATATACAGCACGCGCACCGCGTTCGAAGTCGGTCTGGTCGTTGCCATAGGTGCCACTCTGGTTGGCGCGGTGCTGGGCGCGCTGGCAGGTTTTTACAGTGCTACCTGGGTGGACGAGATCGTCATCTGGCTGATGGGCGTACTGGATTCTGTGCCCTTTATTCTGCTGGTGGCGGCCATCGCCTACAGTCTGCAGGACAGTCCCTGGTCCATGCATATCGCGATGATTGTCACTTTCTGGATTGGTACCGCGCGACTGGTGCGTGGCGAAGTCATCAAGCTCAAGGGGCTGGAATTCGTCGAGTCTGCCCATGCCATCGGCCTGGGCCGCATGAGCATTATTTTCCGCCATATTCTGCCGAACACATTTCATATTCTGCTGGTACAGGCGACCATCAGCTTTGTTGCGGCGATCAAGTCGGAAGTGATCCTGAGCTTTCTCGGTCTCGGCGTTAAAGACGGTATGAGCTGGGGGCTGATGATTTCCGAGAGCACCTTTGAGGTGCTGGCCGGCTACTTCAATAACTTTATTGCTGCCTCGGTACTGATGTTCGGTCTGGTAATGGCGTTCAACATGTTTTCGGACGCGCTGCAGGACGCGCTGGACCCGCGCACGGTGAAATCTCCATGACGCAGCCGCTGCTGGAAGTAGCAAACCTGGTGGTGGAATTTGCCACCGATGCGGGCGTGATTCGTGCAGTCGATGACGTGAGCTTTACGGTAAACCCGGGCGAGACAATGGCACTGGTGGGTGAGTCGGGTTGCGGTAAGACAGTGACCGGTCTGGCGCTGATGGGGCTGGTGCCGAGTCCGCCGGGACGGGTGGTCAGTGGCAGTGTGCGGCTGCAGGGCACGGAACTGACGCGCCTTGATGAGCAGCACTTGCGCGATATTCGTGGCAGCCGCGTCGCGATGATTTTTCAGGAGCCTATGACCGCGTTGAACCCGGTGTTTCGTATCGGCAATCAGATGACTGACATCATCCGTCGTCACCAGGGACTGACGCGCCGCCAGGCACGCCAGGCTGCCGTCGAGATGCTGGCGAGGGTCGGGATTCCGGTGCCCGAAAAGCGTGTTGATGAGTATCCGCATCAGCTGTCGGGCGGGATGCGGCAACGGGTCATGATAGCAATGGCTCTGTCCTGCGGGCCGCAGTTGCTTATCGCCGACGAGCCTACCACCGCTCTTGATGTGACCACCCAGGCGCAGGTGCTGGAGTTGATGACCGAATTGCAGCGTGAATTCGGCATGGCCATGATTCTGATCACACATGATCTTGGCGTAGTCGCACAGACCTGCAGTCAGGCCATTGTCATGTACAGCGGCCGCATGGTCGAGCAGGCGCCGGTGCGGGAATTGTTTGCGCGTGCCAGACACCCCTACACCGCCGGTTTGCTTGCATCAATTCCCCGGATACGCGAGCAGCAACTGCAGGAACTGCCGGTGATTGAGGGTATGGTGCCGGATCCCCTGCACCTGCCCGAGGGCTGCCGCTTTGCCGAGCGCTGCGCCAAGGCGAAGGATTTTTGCCGACTGGCGCAGCCGGAACTCAAGCCCATCGGGAAAACCGCAACACAGGTTGCCTGCTATGTCCCGAACTGAAGCAAAGCCGTTGTTGCAGGTCAGTGATCTGCACAAGCATTTCCCGGTCAGCCAGGGCTGGCTGCGCCGCAATCAGGTATTGCGTGCCGTTAACGGCGTCAGCCTGGAAATTGCTGCCGGTGAAACACTCGGGCTGGTGGGGGAATCGGGTTGCGGCAAATCTACCCTCGGGCGCGCCATTTTGCAGCTGCAAAAGCCTACCAGCGGTGAGGTTCGCCTGGCCGGTCAGGCGCTGCAGGGGTTGTCTGCCAGAGAACTGAAACAGGCGCGGCGCAATATGCAGGTCATTTTCCAGGACCCCTTTGCCTCGCTTAGTCCGCGGCGCACGGTGGCGCAGATTATTCGCGAACCGCTCGATGTACACCGTATCGGCACGGCTGCTGAGCGCCGTGCACGTGTCGAAGAGTTGCTGGCGGTGGTGGGTATGCGCAGCAACGCGCTGAACCGCTACCCGCACGAGTTTTCCGGCGGGCAGCGGCAGCGTATCGGCATTGCGCGGGCCTTGGCACTGGAACCGGACTTTATAGTTGCTGACGAGCCGGTGTCGGCGCTGGATGTATCAGTGCAGTCGCAGGTGCTGAACCTGCTGGGCAAGCTCAAAGCAGAGCGCGGCATTGCTTTTCTGTTTATTTCACACGATCTGGCTGTTATCCAGCATGTCAGCGATCAGATTGCCGTGATGTACCTGGGGCGAATTGTTGAGCAGGCGCCGGCGATGGAGTTGTACCGGTCACCGCAGCACCCATATACAAAAGCGTTGTTGTCGGCCATACCGGTACCCGACCCGGCCCGCAGAATTTCCCGCATTGCACTGCAGGGCGAGGTGCCTTCGCCGCTCAACCCGCCGTCAGGCTGCGCGTTTCGCAATCGCTGCCCGATAGCCACGGAGCTGTGCGCCAGAGAGCAGCCTGAGCTGGAGATTTATGCAGCCAGTGACGCGGGCGCCCATCGCGTGGCATGCCATTTTCCGGACAGCCAGCAGCGTCCGACAAACGTCTAAAAACCGCGTTTTTCAGCCATTCGCCGGATGTTGCCAATGCAGCCAACCGGCGATTATTGCCGCCTCGGGTCAGTGTTTTCGACAAGGAGACAGCAATGGTCGCACACAACTACAGTTATCCGGCGCATGCCAAAATTGTCCATCTGGGGCTGGCAGTCTTTGGTATTACGTCATTTCTCACCGGGGAACTTGCCGAGAACGGTCCGGCTTCCGGCGGTTATCTGCTGCATGCTTATCTCGGGCTGTCACTGGCGGCATTTGCGCTTATGCGCACGGTGCCGGGAGTCGCAGGCTCCGGACATCTGAGCTTTGCGGGCTGGTCGCCGCTGTTGTCATCCCAGTGGCGCATGGCCAAAGAGGACTTGCTCAGTCTGATACGGCTGGACGTTCCCCAACGCGGTATGCACCAGGGGCTGGCGGGTCTGACGCAGTTTTTCGGTCTGCTGGTGTTTCTGTGGATGGGAATCACCGGAGCCGGCCTGTTCCTGCTGGACGATCGCTGGGGCGGCTCCCTATTTGAATTCGTCGAGGAGATTCATGAAGTGGGTGAAACCCTCATTCCTGTTTACCTGTTTCTGCACGTCGGCTCGGTTTTCGTGCATTCTTTAGCCGGCACACCGATCTGGAATAGAATGTGGAGATTCGGATCAAAAGGGTAGACGAAGCCGTTTTGCATAGCCTGGCAAAATTTTCTCCGCTGATAGTTCTGACATCCGCAACAGTTTTTTTTGCTTATGACATCACTACAGATTTATTGAAGGGTGATGAAAGCCTTGTCCATATTTTTGTTGAAGGAATAATATTTTTCGCGATATCGGCAATGTTGTTTATTGAGCTCCGACGCGTCCGGCGGCTGGAATCTCAGGTGCATACGGAGCGCGAAAGAGTTGGCCGGTTATCCGGAGAATTGTTGCTGAATATCCGGCAGCAGTTTGAGGTCTGGAACTTGTCCCCATCCGAATGCGAAGTCGCAATGTTGCTGATCAAAGGGTTGTCAATGAAGGAAGTATCGCTGGCGCGCGAGGTAAAAGAAAAAACTGTTCGTCAGCAGGCAGCCAGCATTTACAACAAATCCGGTTGTGCCGGGCGCAGCGAACTTGCCGCCTATTTTATTGAGGACTTGTTCGATTAGCGCGCAATACAATTGTTGACGCTGAGCTCAGCGGGCTGATCACAGAGCCGTGAGTCAGAACTTTCCCGGCAGCCAGGTTGCCAGTCCCGGCCACATGGCGATAAGCAGCAGTGCCAGCAACTGTATGCCGACAAAAGGAATCACGCCTTTATAAATGTCCGTGGTCAGCACTGCAGCAGGCGCCACGCTGCGCAGATAGAACAGTGCAAAGCCAAACGGCGGCGTTAAAAATGACGTTTGCAGGTTGATGGCAATCATAATGCCCAGCCATACGGGGTCAATGCCCATAGCCAGCAAGGCCGGCCCGACGATGGGGACGACCACAAAGGTGATCTCTATAAAGTCCAGCACGAAGCCCATCAGGAACATTACCAGCATGACCACGACAAGCGCGGTCACGGTGCCGCCAGGCAAACCGGTTAAAAACTCCTGAATGACTTCATCGCCGCCATAACCGCGAAACACCAGCGAAAACATGGAGGCGCCGATCAGAATCAGAAACACCATGCTGGTGAAACGGGCGGTGTTTTTGCAAATTTCAAACAGCCGCGCGACGCTGAGCTCACCGCGTATCGCTGCGAGCAGCAGGCCGCCCAGCGCGCCGACTCCGGCGGCTTCGGTCGGGGTGGCAAACCCGAAAATGATTGACCCCAGTACTGCCAGTATCAGCAGCAAGGCCGGCAGCAGCGCCCTGATGACAGTCAGCCATAACGACGGTGGTTGCTCAGGCCCGGTCTCGGTGGCAGGGCGTGCCTGCCACGCGGG
>CAYGKB010000147.1:0-4908 GCA_964350425.1 uncultured Chromatiaceae bacterium
GACCGTGCCGGCCTTTGTCGAAAAGCGCATCTATACGGCTATTTTTAAACGGGTCGGTGGCGCCTGGTTGATTCATCGTCACATGGAGTCAACCTCGCCGGCGACTGACGCTGAGGTGCCGGCTATGTTCAAAAGCCCGGCGAACGATGGCGGCTGACGAGGCATAGCCTCAGGAAGCCATTAAGGCATTGGGGGCACTAAGTTCCGCCGTTGGTATCCATAACAGCGAACAGGTAGCCGAAAACGCCCATAATGATCAGGAAATAGAGCGTCGGCAGTACCGCAAACCAGAGCATGGCTCGCCAGCGTTTAACGTCGAACATTGCGATGGCACCCTTATAGGTGGTCGCGATGGACCAGAACAGCATGATCAATGGCACAAAGCTCAGGAACTCATCGTAAGCATAGGCCTCCAGATAGTTTTCATAGAGTTGCACCTGGAGCAGCAGCGTGACCACATGGGGTGCGGCAAATACGAACGACGAATAGATCAACAGCAATCTTGCTGCCTGCGGGTCAGGATCCGCGGCGCCAGACCATTTCAATCGAACTTTGCACCACCACCCGCCTATGTACCAGATCATGGCACCGGAAAGAATGCCGCCGACAAAAATTACGCCCAGATAGACCGGCCAGGAATCGGCGATGTTCAGCATCAGATCGGTTGCGCCGTTACTGCGACCCAGATCGGCCTGCACCAGGCGCTGGTCGATACTGTCGGCAATTGAACTGACGCCCAGTATCCAGCCTACAAATAATGCGTACGGAGTCTTGCCCAGCGAAAGATTCTCGCTAAAGAATTTTTTCGGGCGAAAGAACAGATCAACAAGATTCTGCGGCCAGAATGGCGACTTTTCCGGCGTTAAAGCCGGCAGCGCATCGTCAGCTTTATCGGCAGGAGAATACTTTAACTCACTCATAACGAGCCCCCTTGTTAAGTATTACTGTAGAACTGCAAAAAAATTCTGTTTGGCACCATCGTGGCAGCCGCTCGGACTAAAATGTAGCGAGTAGTCCGGCGCCGAATAATCTATGTGCCGGTTCATTCCAGCAGCCCCTGATCAATCAATCGCGCATGGATGGCTTCTGCCATTTTCCGGTAGCCGGCAGCGTTAAGGTGAATCTGGTCTGATTTGAGGGAGGGCGTGCGCAGCAGGTCGGCGACAAGTTCGCTATCAAAAATGAGTTGATATTCTTCTGCGAGTTCCTCGTAGAGCGGAGCGCTGTCAGAGAACAGCTTTTTCTCCGGTATGCCCAGCAGTACCACCGGTATGCGGTCTCGATTCGCCAGTTCAATCATGGCTGACAGGTTGGCCTTGATTTTGTCGGGGTCCTGGTTGCGCAAAATATCGTTACCGCCTTCCGCCAGTATCAGAAGATCCGGACGCGTTTCCGCCAACTCTGTTTTGAGGCGATCCAGCCCGTAGCGGGTGGTTTCACCGGAAACGCCGGAGTTGATCACCTCCAGCCCCGAGAGTCTGGCCAGCACGGCCGGGTAACTGTTGTCGCGGGTGGTGCCGACACCGGCGGTCAGGCTGTCGCCGAACGCGAGAATTACGCTATCGGGAGGCAGCGGCTCATATTCCGGCGAACTGCAGGCCGGCAGTGCCAGTGCTATGAGCACCAGGGTATGGCAGCGAATGGCACCGCGCATCAGCCCGGCCTTGCATCCAGCAGTTCGCGCAGCGGCGCCGGCAAATACCTGCGAACCTTTGCCGTAATAGCGTGTTCGTTTTTTTGCCAGAGTATGCCGAGATAAATTACGCCGATACCGATCAGCGTCAGCGCGATCGGGAACAGCCAGCTGTCTTTAAACACGACATTGGCAAGATGGCCGAGGTAAATACAAATGCCCAGGCCGCCGAACACCAGGAAAACCTTGCGCACCAGCACCACCCCGACACCCAGCAACAACAGGTTGATGCAGAAGTAGCCGAATTTCGCCAGTTCGCTGGCGGAATTCTGGGCGGTCAACCCGCCCCAGAATGCCAGCACGCCAAACAGGTAGAGCCAGAAGGCATAGTCCAGCGTCTTGCGTGCGCGCAGGTCCACCCAGAAGGCAAACAGCACCATCGCCAGACCGAACCACATGGTGATGAAGGCACGTTCGCGAAAGTTAACGATGTCGCCGGCCAGCATTTCGGCCACGTCCATGGACATGTACCACAGCGTGACTGCAATCGGCATCATCAGGAACGGGTAGCGGTAGCGCCACAGCATGATCGCGCCGACGCACAGGGTGCCGAGTTCCAGGTAGATCCACAGAAACTTGATCACGCGGTGGTAGTCGCGATAGACGTCCGGCTCCGGCCACCAGCCCATGCCCTGCTGGAAGCCGTATATCGCCAGCGGGGTCAGCGCGATTACAAACGCGCCGCAGATACCGGCGGGAATCCTGCGTCCGGTGTCGCGGAATTTGTTGGTTAAGGCAATGCCGGCCAGTGCGTATAGCAGCGAGATGCCCAGAATTCCCCAGCCGCCGAAGGCTTCCCAGCCGAGATTCATAAAAAGGGTCAGCGCACCAATCGCGATCAGGCCACCGAGATAGTACAGCGCGTGCGTGAAATCGAGCCGGGGTGTGTCGCCAGCCTGATGGCTGAGGAATTCATGCAGGGGTGCGACCTGCGATGCATCCAGCAGGCCCTCCTGCGCGGCGCGCTCAAGCGATTGCCTCGATACGGTCATCCGTTTCCCCAAAACTGGCCAAAGGCCTGTTCAATCTAAGGTATCGGCAGCTGAATTGACAACTTTACAGGCCACCGTTGAATATGACGGCATGGTGGATGCCCGACTCAAGCCGGTTGCACTGTTTACCGGCGCCTATCTGCTCGCAGCAGTGGTTGCCGCGTTCGCGCGCGGTAACCTGGAATTCGTTTTCTACATTGCCGTGATGGCACTGCTGATCGTCGTGGTGCTGCAGGTGGATCGTCATGTGCAACTCACCACCGCAACGCTCTGGTGCCTGAGTATCTGGGGGTTGCTGCACATGTCCGGCGGGCTGGTGCATGTGCCGGCAGGCTGGCCTGTAAACGGCGGCAGCGATGTTTTGTACAACCTCTGGCTGTTCCCCGGCCGCTTAAAATTTGACCAGGCAGTGCATGCCTGGGGGTTCGGGGTTGCCACTTGGGTATGCTGGCAGGGCATACAGGCGGCGCTGCGCGGGCAGGGCAGTCATCCGGTGCGACCCACGGCGGGTTTGCTGGTGCTGGCAGCGGCTGCCGGTATGGGCCTGGGGGCGGTCAATGAAGTGGTCGAGTTCGCTGCCGTGTTGCTGCTGCCGAATACCAATGTCGGCGGCTACATGAATACCGGCTGGGATCTGGTGGCCAACCTGGTCGGCTGCATCGTGGCGGTGATGCTAATTTATATGTACGGCAAAGAATGACAGATTAAGCGAACTTCTCATGATGAAGACTGATAGTTATGTGAAGTGAAAATGAGCCGATATTCTTGATGCGTTATAGTTGGTATAGCTCACATCATTAAAATAGCAATGCAACCGGTTTTCGGCTGTCATGTTGACGTTGCAATGGTGGTGTTAGGTTCCTGAAAAACGCAATGAAATGAAACAGGGGTTCATGATAATGCGCCAAAACAGAAATACGGCTTATATATTTTCGGCACTGATTCTGCTAACGCTGTCATCGGCGACCAATGCCGCCACACTTGTGGCTAGATTCGATTACGTAGGTGAGTTTTATACCTCGTTTCTCGATGACAGCACGCCTTCCGGTGCATACGGAGTGAGCCAGCAGATGCGGGGTGTTTTCTACCTGCGGCTGGAAGATATTGATGCCGGCAGAACCTACTTCCGAACGACGGAAATTGGCGGCAATGCGCTTGCGGCTGATATTTATGGCCTCCGTTTATTTGACGCGCGTAATGACCTGAGCGGTCTTGACAACATATTGGTTAACGGGTCATTTGTGCGACTGACCCCGGAGGGTGAGGTGGATTCATGGGATTTGGATCTGCAAACTCCCACCGACATCAGCTATCTGGCTCAGGATCAGACTTTCGAGCGGATGCAGACATATGGCCCTGCTGGTTCGACTATAGGCCTGGATCAGTCGGATATTGTCCAGTGTATTTCTAATTGCGCGGTAGGTGGTCTGCCCAGTTTCGACGGGGTTTATGGTGCCGACCGTGGTCTGGTCATATATCCGGCTTCAGCAGGTCTGACAGCATCGGCTTTAGAGGTAACCGGTCAATGGGTGCGTGACCCTCAGATCTATGAAATCACAGACGCCGGTCAGATCATTGCAGTGGTGCCGGTCCCCGCGGCTATCTGGTTGTTCGGTTCGGCACTGGCTGGTTTGGGTTGGGTCAGGCGCAAACGCACATCATGACGAGATAGCTAAGATCCTGCTGTTTGTATCACCTGGGCATCAGGCTGGGGGGCAGGTTAGGTCTGCGTGATGGCTTCCCGGGCGGATAGTTGGCGGCGAGATAATCAAGGATGGTCGTTTCCATTGTCGCGGGGATTTGCCATAGCCCCTGAGTTTTTTGCATCCAGCGAATCATCGATTCCCAGGTCTCCCGGTCACCCTGCTGCGAAGTAATAAATCTGGCCGAATGGCAGGCCGTGCACTGGCCTTTTACGATTTCCCAGCCGGGTGCCATGATCAGACCCGAGTCTTTATCAATTTCATAGGTCGGTGTGTCTGCGGCCGGGGCGCCGTTTGCCGCAATCAACAGCAGCACCGCAACGGCCAGTCCCGATCGCTTTACTGTGCATCCAGTCATAGTGCTCCCCTTTATCAGGTGACCTGAACGGCAATGCGATGACAGGCGTTATTCAGATAGCCTTTCGGGTTCCACCCCGGCAGGATAGTCGGCTGCGCGTTGCCGCGGCTGTCTGTGGCCCTGGCCCAGACCTCATAGTAGCCACGCTGCGGAAACTCGAGT
>CAYGKB010000148.1:0-4903 GCA_964350425.1 uncultured Chromatiaceae bacterium
AAGATGAGCAGGGGCGCCGGACCGGCAACCGGCATGCCTTTCAGGAAGTGGTATTCATTGCGATTGCCGGCCTGGTCGGGGCAATTTCGGACAAACTGGGCCGACCGCCGGTTTACGCGGCTGGATTTCTCGTTACAGGTATTGGCTACGCACTGTATCCATTGGCCAGTGCTGAATACCAACTCTATATCGTTCGAGGCATCTTCGCCGTGGGCGTGGCGGGCATAGCGATTATGCTGAGTGCCTGCACGGTGGACTATATTCAGGAACGTTCCCGCGGCCGCTGGCTTGGCACTACCAGCCTGTGCAATGGACTGGGCATTCTGGCCATGTCGTTTCTGCTGTCACAGTTGCCGCGGTTATACCAGAACAACGGCGCCACCAATCTTGATGCCGGGCGGTTTTCTTTCTGGACGGTTGCTGCCATCGCGGTGGTCATTGCGTTCTTTATGTATTTCGGATTGTTCCGGGGCGGCAATAAAGAAGCATCCAAGGACGACGTTTTCCGGCAGTTTTTTCAGGGCCTGCGACTGGGCATCCGCAACCCGCGCTTGAGCATTGCCTATGGTGGTGCATTTATCGGCCGTGGCGATTTTGCCGTTATCGGCACCTTTTTCTCGCTGTGGATGGTGCAGGAAGGTCTGGAACAGGGCAAAACCACGGCTGAGGCGCTGGCTATTGCCGGCCCGCTATTCGGCCTGATTCAGGGCTGCGCCGTGCTGTGGGCACCTGTGATGGGTTTTATCTGCGACCGGGTACACCGGCTGCTGGGTGTTGCCATCGGCCTGGCTCTTGCCGGCGGCGGTTATATTTTCATGAGCATGATTGACGACCCATACTCCACAGCGCTCTACCCCGCGGCCGTACTGCTGGGCATGGGCGAGACCGGCGTGATTGTCTCGGTCGGCGTTCTGCTCGGTCAGGAAGCCCGCGGCGAATACCGCGGCGCTATTGTCGGTGTATTTGGTCAGTTAGGCGGACTGGGCATTCTGGTCACCAGCCTGGGCGGCGGCTACCTGTTTGACGGGGTCGGCCGCACTGCACCGTTCTTTATGATGGGACTGCTGAATTTTGTTCTGCTGGCTGCTGCTGTGCTCGTCTATTGCAGCAGCCATCGCGATAACCCGGATTTAGTGGCAGCAAGATCTGCCGACTAGTCAGCTACGGAGACAAACAATGAAATATAAACAACTCGGCACATCAGATCTTGAGGTTTCTGTTGTTGGCGTGGGCTGCATGATGTTCGGTTCCATGTGCGATCAGGAGACCACCACAGCCATCATCAACACGGCCCTGGAAGAAGGCGTGAATTTTTTTGACACCGCGAATATTTACGGTTCGCCACCGGGCACGTCGGAGCAATTTGTCGGCAAGGCGCTGGGTGACCGCCGCAAGGACGTCATTCTGACAACGAAATTCGGCGCTGATGTCGGCGGTCGTGGCGGCAGTGTCGAGGGTGGCGGATCACGCGACTACATCATGGACTGCGTGGAAAAAAGTCTGCGTGATCTGGGCACCGACTATCTGGACTTGTACCAGTATCATTTTCCGGATGTATCCACACCGGCAGAGGAAACCCTGCGCGCGCTGGAAGAGCTGGTTCAGCAGGGCAAGGTCCGTTATATCGGCTGCTCCAATATGACCGGTGCGCAGTTGCAGGAGGCTCTGGATGCTGCCGATGAGATCGGCAGCAGCAAATACGTTTCTGCCCAGAACTGGTACAGCCTGCTGACGCGTGGCATTGAACAGGATCTGGTGCCCGTCGCCGAGCAGTCCAATGTATCCATCATTCCCTATTTCCCTCTCGAAAGCGGCTTGCTGACGGGCAAATACCGCAAAGGCCAGGACGATCCGGAAGGCTCGCGGCTGGCGCAATGGGGCGGTGCGTTCAAGACGGATGACAAAATGGACAAGGTGGAAGCGCTGATCAGCTATGCAGACAGCATCGGCCATAGCATCCTTGACCTGGCGATAGGCGGACTAACCAATCGGCCGTATGTCGCAACCGTGATTGCAGGCGTGACCAAGCCGGAGCAATTGGTGCAGAACGTGGCCGCCGGAAATACTGAATTGAACGCCGGGCAACTTGCTGAAATCGACCGTATTTGTGCGTAAACCGACGGCTGCTTATTCTGCAGCCGCATCCGCAGCAGGCGCTGGCTCCGCAGCGTCCGCTGCCGGGTTTGCAACATTCCATTCGGCAATGACCGCATCGGTTATATCGGTGGCTTCGTCGGTCCAGAATATGTAGGCATCCCTGGAGAGAATGATGCCGGTGCCGCGCTGACGGGCAATGGCGGTAGCCGCTGGCATCAGTTCATCGCGGAACTCGAAAACCAGATTAGACTGCAGTTGCTGAGCCTGCTGTTGTGCCTGCTGCTGCGCCTGCATCAATTGCTGGCGTGCCTCGGCGTTCATCTGCTGAAACCGGGCGGCATCTTCTTCGCGCGGTGCCATGCCCGGCTGCAGGCCCGCCTTCTCCCGCTCCGCGGCAAGATTTGCATCCAGTTCGGCAGCCAGTTTTTGCAACTGATCATTCAGTTCCTGCTGACCGGCTTCCGCTTTTTGCCGAATGATTTCGTCTTGTCCGGTTTCACGGGCTATCTTGCTGAGATCAATTACCGCAACGGAGGCGCCGGGCGCGCGCTCACAGGCGCCCAGCAACAATGCGACAGTTACAACCGCCAGCGCGGTGGAAATGTTTTTCATGGTTCAACTCCAGACAGTTATGCGGTTTCCTGCTGCTGTACAGCAAGACGAAAGGGTTTCAGGGTGACGAAGAGTATCAGACCGCCGAGCGCGACTGACACGGTATTCACCATTGCAATCGACATACCTACAGACAGCGGATCGCCAAACACGACATCATTAATCAGGCCTACTGCCGTAGGGCCGAGACCCGCGGTAATAATGTTCAGAAATAACATCCATGCGGCGGAAATCTGCGCACGCATGCGATTCGGTGTTACCAGTTGCAAAGCCGTAGGCGCGAGCCCCATGGAAATGCTTGCACCGAAGGCGAACGGCGCCGCCAGCAGCAGCGCCAGTGACGTATCGGAAAATGTGGTTGCCAGCAGACTGAATGGCACCATGAAAACTGCTGACATGATGGCCACCCGCAAGGGCGCATCCTGTTTGCCCTGCTTGTAGATAGTGTCGGCCAGCCAGCCGCCGCTGATTACGCCAATCGGCGAACAGATCAGTACGATCAGCCCTAGCTGCAATCCGGTTTCAGGCGGCGACAGGCCGACAACCCGCATAAAATAAGCAGGCACCCATGTGGCCAGCGTAGTCATCGGCAACGCCAGCAACGCAAAACCCGTGTAGTGCGCCAGAAAAATGCGTTTGCGGCTCCAGGCAAAGCCAACCGCCTGCCCCAGGCTGACTTCGTCTGTTTGCGCAGCCGCTATGTCCTGACGCCTGGGTTCTTTAACGAGAAACATCATGGCTGCCACCAGCACACCGGGCAGACCGACAGCGATAAAGGTTAATTGCCAGGGAGCTACGACGCCGATAAGCGGCAGGCTGATATCATCGGCTGTCGCGGCAAAGCGTATTGCCAGAGCACCGAATATAAGTGCCAGTCCTACGCCGAAAAATGCACCGGACTGGTACACCCCCAGCGCCCGGCCCAGCTTGTCGCGCGGAAAATAGTCGGCAATCATCGAATATGCTGCCGGTGATAACGCCGCCTGCCCCACACCGACACCAACCCGCGCCAAAAAAAACTCCCAGAAATTGCGCGCCAGACCGCTTAAGGCTGTCAAGATGCTCCACAGAAATATCCCCACACCGATGATCGTACGACGGCTATAACGATCAGCCATCCAGCCGATAAACAGGCCCATCACGGCATAGAAAAAAGCGAATAGCAGCCCCATTATCAGGCCCATTTCGGTATCGCTCAGGCCCAGATCTGCTTTGATGGGGTCAACCAGCAAACTGATAACAATGCGGCTGGCTATTGATGAGACAAAAGCGAGAACCAGCACACCCACGCCGAACCAGGCAATGGCAGGGCTGGGCCAGGACGGCTGCGCGCCGGCAGGTTTTGAATCGGATGACTGCATTTACGGATACCTTTTGCGCGAACCTGGATAAAAGGAAGTGTTAGTCGATGGTGGATTGCTGCCAGGCAAAGTCTTTTTGCAAAAACTCGTTCAGAGCCTGAAGCAACACGCCATATAGCGCATCACTCTGCTGTTCGGCCACTTTCGCGGCCAGTTCGGGGGCCCAGTTGACCAGATGACGTTCGGCAAAGTCATGCTGCGCCAACTGGTACGACAGCGCATCTTCAACAGCCTGCGATTCCTGGTACACCAGGAAATGCATGAACTCCAGTTCCACTGACAAGTGATCCGGAGCCCAGGCAAATTTTTCCGCCAGGCCGTAACCGAAAAAATCGTAAAACCGCACGATATCTTCCCGCACGCCTGCCGGCTGGTTGCGGTGCAGGTCTTCGCGTATAGGCACCGGCGGCCCGCTACTGCCAACTTCAAACAGCCCGCTGTATTCACGCTTCAGGTTTTCCTTGCCGGCTGCACGCCAGTCATGCAGAGCCGGGTCCGTCAATTGCAAGGTATAGGGCAGCTCCAGGTCGCCGGTGGTTTTAATCGCCGTGGCCACAGCCGGGTCGGCATCAAAAGGCGACGCCAGCACGTCGGAAAAAACCGCATACATCAGGCAGCGACCGGGCGCCGTCACATGCTTGTCGCGCTGTGCACTGATGCTGCGTCCCGAGTCAGCCGCGGGGCCCTGGGATTCAATAATCTGGCTGGGTTTGCTCATGCTGGCCTTCCTTTTGCGTGTACAATACCCGCCCCACGAATAATGGGAAAGGCTGACAGCCTTTTCCGCCAGAAATTTTATCCGAGGTATCCAATCCATGATTCTGCTGACAGGC
>CAYGKB010000149.1:0-4759 GCA_964350425.1 uncultured Chromatiaceae bacterium
GAAGAGGTTAGGGATGATGAACTGGAAACTGATACTGCTTGTGGGTGCGCTGGCGCTGGCCGGTTGCGCGGGACCTTCCGGTACCGCCACGGATGACGGCGATGGCGCGGACTACGCCGGCGGCGACGGCAGCGGCGGCGGGGTGCAAACCTGGCCGGACGAAGGCGGGGCCGGCGGCTCTGCCATCCCCATCGGCAACAACGAAGATGACGTGATCATGAATGAGCGGGTCATCTACTTTGCTTTTGATTCTGCGGAAGTGGACGACGCATCCGTGGAAATCATCAAGCAGCATGCGCGTTATCTCGCCGAGAACCCGGGTGAAACCGTGCGCCTCGAAGGTCATGCCGACGAGCGCGGTACCCGCGAGTACAACATCGGCCTGGGTGAACGGCGTGCGGTCAGCGTCAAATCCATCATGCTGGTGCACGGCGCGGCCGAGAATCAGCTGGTGCCGATCAGTTACGGCGAGGAACGTCCGGCCGATCTGGGCGGTGACGAAGCGGCCTGGCAGCTTAACCGCCGGGTTGAGTTGGTATACGAACGCTAGGTACGGGCGGACATCATGAGCCGGGCCAAAGGTTTCGCTACAGTTGCAGCGCTGGCTGCGCTGGGGACGATAGTCCTCGCGCAGCCGGTGTTAGCCCAGTCAACACGCGACCGGGTCACGACACTGGAAGCCAATGTCGCGCGCCTTGAGCGGCTGCTGGAAAACAACCAGACCATGCAGACGGATTTGCTGCGGCGGCTGCGCGACTTGCAGGCTGAAAACCAGGCATTGCGCGAAACCCTGGACCAGTTGCAGTTCCAGACCACGCAGGGCGCCGACCGGCAACGCCAGTTGTACCTGGATCTGGATCAGCGCCTGCAGGCACTGGAATCTCGCGGAGCGGTGCCGTCGCCGGATGGCGCAGCCGCGGGCGGCAACCTGCCGGTCGGCACAGCGCTCAGCGATGCCGAGAGTTACCAGGCCGCCTTCGACCTGCTGAAGCAGGGGCGTTACGATGAAGCGCAGGCCGCCTTCCGCAGCTTTCTCGACAGCTACGCCGAAAGCGACATGCGCGGCAACGCGCAGTACTGGCTGGCCGAAACCTACTACGTCACCAAGGCCTTTGATGAAGCCCTGGTGCAGTTTCGCAAGGTCGTCAGCGATTACCCGACCACCCGCAAGCTGCCCGACGCGTGGCTCAAAATCGGTTTTTGCGAATACGAAAAGCAACGCTGGAACGAAGCGCGCAACGCGCTGAATACCGTGGTGGCGCGTTTTGGTGATACCACTGCCGCGCAGCTTGCCAGACAGCGGCTGGCGGAGATGCAAAAGCAGGGGCGCTGAGTTGTAATGCGCTGCCATGGCAACGCTCAGTACCGACAAGCCCGCCGCTAACCGGCGTGATGATCTCGACGCCGGCCGCCGGCTGCGCATAACCGAGATATTTCATTCCCTGCAGGGCGAATCGCGCCCGACCGGGCTGCCGACCGCGTTCGTGCGGCTTACCGGCTGCCCGCTGCGCTGCGGTTACTGTGATACCGCCTATGCTTTCGAAGGCGGCGACTGGTTCAGCTTCGACGAAATTCTTACGCAGGTTGGCAGCTATCAGACGCCGCTGGTTTGCGTCACCGGCGGCGAGCCGCTGGCACAAGCCAATTGCCTGGCGCTGCTGACCGAGCTGGCCGATGCCGGTTTTGAGGTGAGCCTGGAGACCAGTGGCGCACTGGACATTGCACCGGTGGACCCGCGCATCAGCGTGGTGCTGGATATCAAGACACCGGGCTCGGGTGAACAGGCACGCAATCTGCTCGATAATCTGCAGCATCTCAAAGTTGCTGATCAGCTCAAGTTCGTGATTTGCGACCGTAACGATTATGAGTGGGCTAAATCTTTTGTGGACGAGCACCGGCTCATCGGTCGCTGCGAAGTGATGTTTTCGCCGAGTATCGGTCAGCTGGAGCCACGTGAACTGGCCGAGTGGATGCTGGCGGATCGACTGCAGATTCGTTTTCAGGTGCAGTTGCACAAGTTTCTATGGGGCGATACGCCCGGTCATTAGGTCTGATACATGTCGCGCAGTGTGGTGTTGTTGTCCGGCGGGATGGATTCCGCCACCGTTCTGGGAATCGCCAAAAACAAGGGCGAGGACTGTTACGCGCTGAGCTTTGATTATGGCCAGCGGCACAATGCAGAACTGAATGCTGCCCGGGCTGTAGCCGAGCGCCTGGGAGTGATCGAACATCGCGTAGTGCGAATTGACCTGGGCCAGCTCGGCGGTTCGGCCCTCACCGACACGGATATTGAAGTGCCGGAAGCGGGCGGCGAGGGCATACCGGTAACGTATGTGCCGGCACGCAACACGGTGTTTTTGTCACTCGGACTGGCCTGGGCTGAAGTGCTTGCCGCGGACAGCATCTACGCCGGTGTGAATGCGGTCGATTATTCCGGTTACCCTGATTGCCGGCCGGAATACATCGCCGCATTTCAGGCCATGGCCAACCTTGCAACCAAACGCACGGTTGAGGGCGACAAGCTGACCATCGCGACACCGCTGATTGATATGAGCAAGGCCGAAATCATCAAACTGGGCCTGTCGCTGGGCATAGATTTCAGCCTGACGGTGTCGTGTTATCGCGCCACCGATGACGGTGCCGCCTGTGGGCATTGCGATGCCTGTGAACTGCGCCGCGCGGGATTTGCCGACGCCGGCGTCGACGATCCCACACGCTACGCCTGAAACCGGGGCGCGGCTTGTCATTTCGGCGGCTTCCGGTAATATGCGCGCCCATTGTTACGTGAGGCTGCATTCGCGGTGCCAGGCGTAACCGGCCGTCTGCCAGGACGGCGCCATCCGGATACGGGTCGTTAGCTCAGTTGGTAGAGCAGGTGGCTTTTAACCACTTGGTCGCAGGTTCGAGTCCTGCACGACCCACCATATTCACTTTGATGTACTAAAACTGCCGGTAATCTCAATCAGCAGCGGCAGTCCGTCCAGTTCGTCGGGCAGTTCCAGTCGGGTGCGGCTGTTCTCCTGAACCAGATAGACTTTTATACACGGCTGGCCGTGTTGTTCGCCTTCGGCCACGCCGGCAACGTCTTCAAATCCAAACAGCCAGTCGATATGCTGCTCGATTACGGTCGCGGGTGTTTGGGGATCAGTCATCGTTGGCCGATGCTCTGACAAAGATTATTCACCGTCGATGGTGACGCCCAGTTGAGCAAGCACATCGCTGATAGGATTGGCGGCCGCAATACCGCCTCCGGCCGCGAACAACAGCCCGACCGGCCGGCGCTCGTGAGGCCCGCCCGATGCGACCACCAATGCACCGGAGTCACCGGGTCGGCTGAAATCCGATCCGTCATTGCCTTTAATGATGATCTGACCGACGAAACGCGCGTTGGTGCCGCTATATTCAACCAGCACAGTGGCATTAAGCGCATCAATATACCCATAGGTCATCTGCGTGGTGCGACCATATTTCATGACGTTCAGATTCACGGTCGGTCGCAGCGTATAGTAACGTGGTGTGCCATATCCGTCTGACGGGGTAGAGCGCTGCACATAGGCCGCGGTCGTCCCGACTATAGCGGCATCCACTTTGTTGGATGCGGAATCGCTCATGACAATCGGGATGCTGGAAAACAATGCGCCAATAACATCATCAGGATCGATGCCGCCGTCAACGACACCCGGCTGGAGAATCTTGTCGCCGAACATGCCATCGTTACCGTCCGCAAACACGTGAGCGTTGCTAAGAACATAGCTATGGCAGCCGGCGGCGACCCGGCAGCCAATCGTACCTGCCGTGACATCAATATGCCCGGTGGAAACACCTATGGGCACCGGTCGCGGATGTCGCTCGGTAGAGCGCGGTTCGGCAGCTGTAGGCTGCAACTGCGGGGGTTCACTGCAGGTTCCGGTCTCGCGGTCTTCGCAGGAAATGTTCAGGGCATATAACTTGCCGGTGTATTCAACCACGACCGGTATGCCATCCAGGGTTTCGGGAATACCGGCCTCTGAACTGCTGGAATCCACATAGACTTTTATTACGGGTTCATCGGCCTGATTCCAGCCCACGGCCGTGCCGCGGGCGCCACTGTCACGCATGAGCGCATCGGTATGGCGCTCCTGTGCATCAATGGCCGCCTGCAGGCGCTCCGGGTCAGTGACCTCATAGCGATAGGCCGGCGTATTCACGCCCCAGCGGGGCGGTTGTTCCACTTCACCGGTGACGATTTTCATCGGCAGGCTGCCGCCCGGAGCAGCCGCCGCAACGCTGCCTGTCAGCAACAGGAAAAGGACGGCCAATGATCGTGAAGTTATTATTTTCATCAGCACTTTGTAGCAGGATTCCCCAGTTGCAAACTATAACACCGGTCACGTAACGGATTGCTGACCGCATAGGCGCTTATGTTAAGCGCTGCCGCACCTTATAATCGCGTACCATGGCGCGACTCAGGATCAAGCAGGAGAAAGCATGGCGACGCGACTGGCGGTATTACTGATCGGGGGGCTGACAGCGGGAACGGCGCTGGCCGCATCCGGTGAAGCATCGTTCACCTATAAACTGGTGTTATTTCTGCATCAGGCGCTGTTCGTGTTCTGGCTGGGCCCCGACATCGGTGTCTACCTGTGGAGCCGCAAACTCACCAATCCGGAAATCACCCCGGCGCAGCGAGTCGCGGCCGGCCGCATCATGCCGGTCATCGGCGTTATTTCGCTGGCCTGCATGAGCCTGATGCTGACCATCGGTGGCATCCTGACCGAGT
>CAYGKB010000150.1:0-4758 GCA_964350425.1 uncultured Chromatiaceae bacterium
GCGCTTTGGAAATATTGACGTTCTCGGTAAAAGTGATGGTGACTTCAGCGCGGCCCTCATAGGCCGTGGCCTGCACAACATCCACATCATCAAGAAAACGCACTTCAGGCTCAATCGCTTCGAGCACATTTTCTTCAATATCCTGTGGGCTGGCTCCTGGCCATTCGATATTGATAAGGATAACTTCCATATCGAAATCGGGCATGATCTGCCGATTCAGATTGCTCATGCCGAACAACCCGAACATCAGCGTCAGCACCATGAGCAAATTGGCGGCGACCGGATGGGTTGCAAAAAAGGCAACCGGGCCTGTGGTTTTGATCGTCATGCGCTGGCTGCCATCAATTCGTCAGGACCGTATTTCGACGCGCACGCCGTCGCCGCCTTCCCTGATCTGCGTGGTGATTACCTGGTCGCCGTTCACAACCGGCACTTCGCCTGTCGGCACAAACAACATATCGTTGCCATCGAAACCCAGCACCCTGACGGTGCGCGGCTTCATACGGCCTTCGCTCACCACATAAACAGTGTTTTCACCATACAGGGCGCTCTCCGGAGCCCGAAATACCTGCGGGAAAACCCTGTCCGGCATATGAATCCAGACGAAAGCGCCGGGCCGCAGCAGCGTGGCGTCGCCACTATCTACAACAGCGTAAAGCTCTACACCACCTGTGGTGGAATCGATCTCCGCGCCCACACGGTCGAGCCGAGCCTCGTAGTTAAGTGTTTCATCACCAACCTGCCATGCTACCCGCACTGGCCGGCCTTCGACTTCTGCACCGTTTTCAATGATGCGGCCAAACTGTGAATTGGACAAAGTGAAACGCACCTCGAGGCGGCTCGTATCGATCACCTCCGCGACTTTGTCATTGACACTGAGCTGCTTGCCCAGATCCGCTGAAATGGCATGCACCACGCCGTCGTAAGGTGCCGTAAGCCGAGTATCGCGCAATGCCCGTTCGGCGCGCGCAAGACTGATGCGACGCTGTTCCAGCGTTGCCGTTTGCTGTTCGACCGCGAGCAGCGCATCATCGAGATTCTGTTCGGAAACATTATTTTCCGCGTAGAGCTCGCGAATCCGCTTGAGATCACGCTCTACCGTTTTCATGCGGACCTGAGCTTCTGCGTAAAGGGCTTTTTGCTCGGCGAGATCGTTGCGGTATTCGAAAGGGTCAATTTCGACCAGCAATTCGTCCTTGGCGACACGGGCCCCCTCACGAAAGTTCGGGCCGGCTGAAACCATGCGGCCTGGCACCAGCGCGCGCAATTCCGAACGGCGCCCGGAAACGACTTCACCGAACAACTGCAGCTGAGGCTGCTCGTCCCGCTGCTGCACCGAAACGACTTCGACGGGCCACGAACGTTCCTCCATCGGAACCGGACTCAGTCGCGGCCGCGTAGCGAAAAGCAGGGCGATGATCACGACGGTCAGCAATACAATAAGCCACGGCCGCCTGAATACAACGCCAATTGCGCCGGATATTTTGCTTGCAGAGTTTTGCTTCATGAATTGCTCGACCGGCGCGGCTTTCTTATGTCGGGGTTTCCCGCAGCGGGGTACCCTATTATGCCGTGTAAGACCGCTTATCCAGCAAATTCAGATTGCGGCATTTGCTTATATATGCCGACCGGATATAGATGGTGCGCAGAGGTTATTCCTTAAGCTGAATGTGCAATCGCCCGTCCTGCACACGCACCGACTCCACTCCATCGGCAAAGGCCTTCCAGAAGCCGGCATCGCCGAATTCCTGCACCAGATCAACATTCTTCAGGTTGCCCAGCCAGGCATTGGGGACGGGCACGCCCATCAGGCTGACGCCCTTGATAGCAACTACCGGACGGCCACCTGCGAAAGCCAGTTCCGCACCACCGCGCACTCGCACAATACGTCCGGGCATGACAGGGAAATCCTGCGGAACCGGAACCAGCAAAGTGAAACTGACCAGATCGTCTGCGAGGTCAATCGCCAGATTGTTCGCCAACTGCGAGTCTTCAGCTATCAGGCCGTTTATCTCACGCTCACTGAAAAACACCTCGCGGCTGGCACCGGCCTCAGAATAGGGCTCGGGAATTGCGCGCGGAGTTTCACCGGGTGGCGGCGCCGGTTTAGCGCGCACCACCCCGATGGCTTTGAGCTTGGTGCCAAGCTCGACCTGTTCGCTGTAGCTCAGCTCAACAGGCTCTAGTTGGGAGGGGAAAATATAGGTGCGAACAATCCACCAGCCCGCCAACACGGTAACCAGTATCGTCAGCACAACGATGCCGGTGACCTGCAGACCCGAAAAGCCTTTTTTGCCTTGCACTTGTTCCTGCATGGGATATACCCCCGGGGTATTAGCTGCCGCTGCGCGCTTGCCTACCCTATTGTGCCATGCAGTTTAGGACTTCGTTTCGGACTAAACGTTCCCGCCCGGCACGACCTGAGTCTCCTCCTCATCAGCAAGCCAGATTTGCCGCGGGGCATAACCATACTTGCGCATCAGATGCTCGGTGTAAACGATCCGATCGGGGTCGATACGTGCCAGTTGCCCCTGCGGCGGCTCGTTCAGTGGCCGGCTCAGTTCGGTAGAGGACGCCTGCCATTTGAAAATTTTCATGCCGTGCTCCCATTCCGGTGTGCCGACATCAAGCAGCGTGGCCTTGCCGAAAATCTGACAGCCCATCACACAGGCCCAACCCGCCATCGGATTGGCTATAGCAATGGCAACGCGAGGATCACGTTTGATCGCCCAGACCTTCGGGCTTTTCGGTTGCGGGAAAATATACAGCTGGACACCATCACAGTAGAACTCCAGCGGGCTGACAATCGGTGAGCCATCTTTTTTTACCGTTGCCAGATAGCCGATGTTCGTCAGCGTCAGTATGCGCTCGATTTTTTTCTCCAGCTCTGCGCGAGGCATGGCCGCTGTCGGCCAGGGTTCCTGTTCCAGCCAGGGGTGTGCAAGACTCATTGGGCGCTCCTTTGTTGTGCCTGACGTTTTTTCTTCCAGACTTCTTTCTTCAGTTCTTTGGCTTCTTCGTAAAACTCATCCCAGTCTTCCCGTACCTCTTTTTCCATCAGGTCTTCGAGAAATACCGGCGCTGCCTTGGGTGATTCCGCGTAGTGAATCCACTTCCATTCGTCGCCTTTTTTGCGGAACACGCCGCTGCCGCGCACGTCTTCGCCTATAGGATTCGAAGCAATTACCTTCATTTCAAAGTGGTGATTCCAGATTGCTATAGCCAGATCGGGAGCAATCTGTTTCACCTGAATATCGTAAAACTCCAGCCGCAGCGCTTCGATAGCGGGATTGGGCCGTGGCGGATCCAGATAGGCGCGCAGTCTATCCCAGCCCACAAACCACTGCGATTGTTCTTCTGCAAGGTAAGTAGGAAACGCCTGATCTTCATCCCACAGATCAAGGATGGTGGAAAAATTCTGTGAGTTCCAGCCGGCCTCGGTGGCCTTGATAGTTTTGATCACACCGGCGCTGACTGCCGGATCAACCGGTATCTCGACCTTGGGCATGATCACTTTGTGGCCACCGGCCTGCGCCAGCAGCGAGACACACAGCAACAGGACTGCGCTCGCGAATCGCATCGATATTCTCATAAACGGGACTCCGCTACAGATGACATTGTTGTTATGGGCACATCATAGGCATCCCGCTGCCGGCTTGCAGCGTGCGCCCGGTCATGCTCACAGAGCGGACAGCAACCCTTAAACAGGCTCCAGAGTAAGCGGCACCGGTTCCAACGTCATAAAGAAGTCGTAAAGCAGCCCCAGGTCTGCTTCGCTCATGCCGGCGAAGGCATTCCAGTTCATCAGCGTGTTGTTTTCCGGACGTACCTGCTGCGGCTCGGCATGCATTTTAAAGCGTTCAATGAATTGCGCCCGGGTCCAGGCACCCAGCCCGGATTCATGCGGCGTGAGATTCATCGAGTAAAGCGTCTGACCATTGAGGAAGAACGGCATGCCACCCGCATAGCTGCGACCCGGGAAACCTTCCATGGAGTTCGGTCGCCGCGGCGTATGGCAAAAACCGCAGCGCGCGATGGTGGCAAGATACTCGCCATAGGCCAGCGGATCGTCACGTGACGGCATCGCGACCGGTCCCTGCAGTGGTTCGGGCCACAGTTGAATCAAGGAGCTCATGGGGAATTCCACCACCCGTTCCGGCCATACCGATTTCACCGGCTGCATGCTGCGCAAATACGCCACTACCGCCTGCATGTCGTCATCCGAGACATGACGGTAGATAAAATACGGCATGATGGGAAACAACCCCTCGCCGTCATGGCTGACGCCTTCGCGCACGGCGCGAATGATTTCGCCGTCGGTCCAGTTGCCGATACCGGTATCGGGGTCAGGCGTTATATTGCGGATACACAGACGCCCGGGAAAACTGCTTTCACCTGCATTCACACCTCGCGGCTGCGAATTGCGATCCATGCAGGAACGACCCGCGCCGATCGGTTCCACCGGCGGGCCGCCGTAATAGTTCCAGTCACGCTCGGAATGGCAGTCAATACACTGCAGCACATTGACGACCAGATATCGCCCGCGCTCGATATTTTCCGCCGTCAGTTCGACTTTTACATCTGATGCCGGCGCCTGCTTTGGCAAAAACAGGATGTAGTAAAGAAACGCAGCCGCAAAAAGCACAACGACTGATCCACACAGAGTGATTAGAATTTTTTTCATGCGCGGCCGTTCCTGAATCCAAGTTAGGTCGAGCGAGGCCAGATGGTCGTCGAGGCGAATCGGAGCGCAGCGAC
>CAYGKB010000151.1:0-4740 GCA_964350425.1 uncultured Chromatiaceae bacterium
TGCGCGCCCGGCATGTGGGCGACACCCTCACCGTGTTGCTGACCGAACAGACCACGGCGTCCAAGAACGCCAATACAGCGTTTGCCAAAAGCAGTGATTTCGATTCCGGCAACCCGCTGTTCGCCGGCAAGTCAGTCACGCTGAACGGCGACAACATCCTGAATAATAGCTGGGAAACCGAACAGAATTTCGACGGCTCCGGTTCCAGCTCACAAAGCAACAGCCTCAGCGGTGACATCACCGTCACGGTTCACGAGGTTTACCCGAACGGCAACCTGCTGGTGCGCGGTGAAAAATGGATCGAACTGAATCGCGGCAAGGAATACGTCAGGGTGTCCGGCATTGTGCGGCCCTATGATGTCAGCACTGCCAATACGGTTTCTTCCAGTCAGCTCGCCGATGCCCGTATCACCTACAGCGGTCGCGGTGAACTGGCCGATGCCAACCGGCCCGGCGTGGTGACTCGCTTCTTTAACAAGTTCTGGCCACTGTGAGTGTCGTCATGAGTAAAGGTATTCGCTGCAGTTTAGCCACCGGCCTGGCCGTGTTGTTGCTGGCACTGGCGGCGCAGCCGGTGCAGGCGGAACGCATCAAGGACATTGCCACCGTGGCCGGTGTGCGCACTAATCAGCTGGTGGGTTATGGCCTGGTGGTAGGTCTGGACGGCACCGGTGATCGCACCACACAGGCGCCGTTTACCACGCAGAGCCTGCTCAACGCATTGAAGCAACTCGGCGTGACTTTGCCGCCGGGCACCAGTCTGCAGTTAAAAAACGTGGCCGCCGTGGCGGTGCATGCGGAACTGCCGCCGTTCGCCAAGCCCGGCCAGACCATTGATGTCACGGTGTCGTCCATTGCCAATGCCGCCAGTTTGCGCGGCGGCACCCTGTTGCTGACTCAGCTCAAGGGCGTTAACGGTCAGGTATTTGCCATTGCGCAGGGCAACGTGGTGTCGGGCGGGTTGTCGGAGTCGGGTGCCGACGGCTCCAGTGTCACCATCGGCGTGCCCAGCGTGGCCTATGTGCCGAATGGCGCCACGGTCGAGGTGGCGGCACCGAATGCCTTTGGCAATGACAACTTTCTGACGCTCAATCTGAATCGTCCCGACTTCACCACTGCTACGCGCCTGTCGCAAACCATCAATGCACTGCTCGGGCAGGGTACGGCACAGGCGCTGGATCCGATGTCGGTGCGACTGGTAGCGCCCCCCAGCGCTGCCGCGCAGACATCGTTTTTGTCGGTGATTGAGAATATTCAGGTGGAGCCGGGCGAGGAATCAGCGCGCGTCATTGTCAATTCCCGCACCGGTACTGTGGTGATCAGCAAACATGTGCGGGTGATGTCGGCGGCGGTGTCGCACGGTTCGCTGGTGGTGCGCATCTCCGAGGATTTTGATGTCAGCCAGCCGCAGGCCCCTTACCAGGTTAACCCGCAGGGTCAGACGGTGGTCACTCCCGACAGCGGTGTGGACATCGCCGAAGGCGGTGCAGGGGAAATGTTTTTGTTCGAACCGGGTGTGGATCTGAACGACATTATTTCTGCGGTTAACCAGGTCGGCGCGTCGCCGGCTGATATTTATGCGATTCTTGCGGCGTTGCGTTCGGCCGGTGCTTTGCGTGCCGAGCTGATTGTGATCTAGCGGCGATGCATGTCATCCGATGAGGAAGAGAGATGACCGATAACGTTTCGATGTACAGCGACTTTAGCGGTCTGGCGCGGTTGCGTGAGGCCGCCAAGGACAAGTCACCGGAAGCCGCGCGCGAAGCCGCGCAGCAATTCGAAGCATTGTTTGTGCAGATGATGCTGCAAAGTATGCGCTCCGCGAGTTCGGTGCTGGGCGAGCAGCGCGATACCACCTATGAAGAGATGTTCGATCGGCAGATCGCGCTGGAACTAACGCGTGGCAAGGGTTTGGGCATTGCCGACCTGCTCATGAAACAACTTGCCTTCGAGGGCAGTGAAGGCGCCGACACACCGGCGACCGGCACGTTCCTCGGCATGCCGCCGCAGGCTCTGGAAGCCGCAATCAATACCTTCGGGCAGCCGGCGGAGCGGCGCGACTGGCAGCCGGCCGGCCGTGACGAATTTGTGCGTGACCTGTTGCCACATGCCGAACAGGCTGCCGAGAACCTCGGTGTGGATCCGCGGGTGCTGGTGGCCCAGGCGGCGCTGGAAACGGGCTGGGGTCAGCACGTGATTCGTGACAACAGTGGTGTCAGCAGTAACAACCTGTTCGGTATCAAAGCCACTGGCAGGTGGAAAGGCCAGCACCTGAGCATTCCGACTTTGGAATACGACGGTGGGGTGGCCCGCCGGCAGCGCGAAAACTTTCGCGTTTATGACGATCTTGCGGAAGGCTTTGCCGATTACGTCAAGTTGATTTCCGGCAGCAAGCGATACACCGAAGCGGTCAAACAGGCTGCTGATCCGGATGCGTATCTTGATGCTTTGCAGGAGGCCGGTTACGCCACCGACCCCAATTACGCCAACAAGATCAAGGCGATTTTGCATGGCCCGGACCTCGGTGATTACGTTGCGCAGGTCAAGAATTCCACCTGAGCTGCCGATATTGCTGGAACCCGCCGCCGTCCAAGCGGCTAACGCGGGATGAGATAAGGATTTCAGGACGCACAACACAGCGTTAATTGAGTAAATGGCCAGTTTTGTCACAACTGCTTTGTCCGGACTGCTTGCGGCGCAACGCTCACTGCAGACGACCAGCAGCAATATTGCCAACGCTACCACTGAAGGCTATACGCGGCAGCGGGTGGTGCAGATACAGGGTCCGGTTATCGGGTCCGGTTCGCTGCAGTTTGGCTATGGCACGCAGGTTACCGGCATTGAGCGCATTTATGATCAGCTGCTGGCCAATCAGCTGACTTCGGCAAAAACCAGTCAGCACAAGAACCAGTTGCTGAATCAGTATGCGCTGCGGCTGGAAGGTTACCTGGGCTCGACCGATACCGGCATAGCTACGAGTCTGCAGTCGTTCTACCAGCAACTGAATACCATCGCCAATGACCCGACATCGTCGGTCAACCGGCAGCAGTTGCTGGCCGAAGCTGAGGCGCTGGCACAGCGCTTCCGACAAATGGGCGCGCAGCTCGATACGCTCGACAACGAAATCAATCAGCGGCTGCAAAGTGCGGTGCAGGTTGTGAATGATGATCTGGCTGCTATCGCCCGTCTGAACGGCAAGATTGTTGCCGACGGCAGTAATGCCGCCGGTGCACTGCTGGATGAGCGGCAGATGCTCATTGATCGCGTAGCGTCGCAGGTCGACATTCAGACCATTGCGCAGCCTGACGGCGGTGTGAACCTGATGATGACCAACGGTCAGCCGCTGGTACTCGGCGTGAGCACCTTTCGACTGGGAGTGCAGGCGGATGAGTTTGATCCCACCCGCCTGCAGCTTACCCACACGGATGGCACCACGGCCACGGTGGTGTCGCGCAAAGTATCCGGCGGTGAAATCGGCGGCATGCTGAGCTTCCGAGAGGAGATGCTGGATCCTGCCCGGCAGGACCTGGGGCTGATTGCCCTGGGACTTACCGAGACGTTCAATCTGCAGAACCGCCAGGGCATGGACCTCAATGGCAATGTCGGCAGCGATATGTTTGCCGCGATGACACCGACCGTGCTGATGTCTTCCGGCAATGCCGGCGCGGCGACAGCCAGCGCCAGTTTTGCCGATGTCAGCAGTGTGGAGGCACGCGACTACAAGCTGCGCTATGACGGCGCGTCCTGGAATCTTTCCGATGCCGCCACCGGGGCCGCGCTGTCCATGGCCGGCAGCGGTACCGGCGCCGATCCTTTTGTGGTGGACGGCATGGAGATCGTGCTCGGCGGCGGCGCCGCAGTTGCGGGTGACGAGTTCCGCATTCGTCCCACTGCGCGGGCGGCCGCCGGCGTCAGCGTGATCATGCAGGACGCCAACCAGATTGCCGCGGCACGTCTTCTGCAGTCCAACTCGGAATTGAGCAATGTCGGCAGTGGATCCATCAGCACGGTGACGGTTAGCGATGCAACGGATCCTGATCTGCTGCAATCGGTAGCGATTGTTTTCGATGATCCGCCCAGCACCTATACTGTTTTCGATACTCTTGGCGGAACCGTTGCAGGCCCGTCTGCGTATTCCAGCGGTGCTGACATTGCTGTCAATGGCTGGACACTGCAGATAGCCGGGGCGCCTGCGGCGGGCGACGTCTTCGAGGTGTACCGGAGCCAGGCCGGCAGCGGCGACAACACCAACGCCAACGCACTGACGGCGCAGTTTGCCGAAGGCTTCTTCAACAACGGCCAGTTCTCGGTACAGGAACTCAGCGCGCAGCTAACGACCAGCGTGGGTTCCTACGTGGCGCGCAGCAATGCCGAACTGGATGTGCAGACGGCCATCCGGGAACAGCTGGAACTGGACCTCGAGGCAGTGGCCGGCGTGAATCTCGAAGAGGAAGCGGTGAACATGCTGCGTTACCAGGAGGCCTACCTGGCGGCGAGCAAGATGATCAGCGTTTCGAACGACTTGTTCCAGTCCATTATTAACGCCATCAGGTAACGCGGCCGGTATACAGACATGCGAGTTTCCAGCAAAAGTATCCAGATGCAGTGGCTGTCGGTGATGGCTCAGCAGCAGGCTGACCTGGCCCGGTTGCAGCAGCAGGTGAGCACCGGCAAGCGCATCAGCAGTGCTGCGGACGACCCGGTTGGCGCCGCGCAGATGACGCTGTTTCAGCAGGGCAT